>CAZCRB010000180.1:0-3048 GCA_964500985.1 uncultured Eubacteriales bacterium | reverse complement strand
CGGTCGGCATCGGGGAGACTCCGCGAGCGGGGTCAGGAAAAACCCGATACGGCGTCGGGGATTGGGGTCGCTCAGGCGGCGGAGGCGAGCGGCGTGCAGACCACAACGGTCGTGCCGGCCGGCGTGGTGGCGTGGCAGACCGAACCGCCCACGCGCGTCATGCGCTCGCGCTCGATCCAGAAGTCGCTCGAGTGCTCGCCGTCCCACGACACCGTCACGGCGAGCGAGTCGCCCTCGTCGCGCGTCTCGATGGTGAGCTGCGTGGTCGCGGGGTCGGCCGCCGCGGCCTCGACGATCTCGGCGAGCACGTGGAAGGCCACCGCGGAGGTCTCCTGGTGCAGGGGCGTGTCCCGATCGGCCGCCGCGATGACCACCTGCGTGCCGGTATCACGAGAAACCCGCTTGGCGAGCGTCTCCAGGGCCGACTCGAGCCCGTATCCGCCAAGCGCCGGCGGCGAGAGCGTCTGCGCGATGTCGCGGCAGTCCGCGATCGCGCGGTCGAGGATGCGCGCCACGGAAGTCAGCGCCTGGCGGCTGTCGGGGTCGCAGCCGTCAGCGTCCACCGAGGCCAGGAAGAGCCGTGCTCCGGCCAGCGCCTGACCGACGTTCTCGTGGAGCCGCTCGGCGGCCTCCCGGCGCTGCTCGGTGTCACCGTAGGCGTAGCGGCACGCGGCGTCGCCGAGACGGTCGCTGTACAGCTCGGTCCGCGCGAGGTACTCGCGATGCGCCGCACCCGCGCGCGCCCAGATGAACCCGATCACGACGAGCAGGACCACCACGAGCGAGCGCATCCACAGCTCGTTGGGGCCGGGCGTGAACATCTCGGCCGCGAGCCCCTGCTGCGAGCCGAACACGAGAACGTGGACGAGCGCCTCGGCGAGCCAGAATCCCGCCGAGAGGGCGGCGACGGCCAGCCACGGCAGCCACGGAGAATCCGGTGCGATGAGTGTGCGATAGCCGCTGAGGAAGCGAGAGCCGGCTGCACGCTGTTCGGCCCGGGCGCAGTTGGACTCAGTCATCAAGGGAAGCCAGGCCCTCTCGAACGGCGTACTTGATCAGTCCCGCGATGTTGTAGATGCCGAGCTTGTCCATGATCTGTCGGCGATGTGTCTCGACCGTCTTGACGCTCAGG
Source organism: uncultured Eubacteriales bacterium (assembly GCA_964500985.1). Lineage (GTDB taxonomy): Bacteria > Actinomycetota > Coriobacteriia > Anaerosomatales > PHET01 > CAZCRB01. Next base: position 1,916 of record CAZCRB010000180.1, on the reverse strand, counting down.
TGTAGCCGCGCGGCGATCTCCTTGGTCGAGGCACCCTCGGCGATCAGCTGCAGCACCTCGCGTTCGCGCGGGGAGAGCGCCTTGCCCGTCGACCCGATCTCCGGCGAAGCACCGGTGAGGCGACGCACGTAGTCGTCCAGAACGGTGCCCGAGACGCCTTGTGACAGGAACATCTGGCCCGCAGCGACCGAGCGCACCGCGAGCGTCAGCTCGTCGAACGCGCTGTCCTTGAGCAGGTAGCCGCTCGCACCGGCGGCGAGCATCTCGGATACGTAACGGCGGTCCGAGTGCATGGACAGCGCGACGACGCGGACCTCGGGGTTGTCGGCGCGAAGCTGGCGGGTGGCGTCGATACCGTTGAGTTCGCGCATGCCGATGTCCATGATCACGACGTCGGGGGAGAGCTCGCGGGTCATGACCAGCGCTTCGCGGCCGTTCTCGGCGTCGCCGACGACGGTGATGTCCATCTGCTTGGCGAGCAGGCTCCTCAGCCCGTCGCGCACGATCTTGTGGTCGTCGACCAAGAGCACTCGAATTGTCACGTTCACCCGCCTGATCCATCGCCGGACAAGCTCACACTAGCACGCGCGCCACGTGACGCGACTCAGGAGTCCGCCCGACCGGCCGCGGTGCGGCGAGCACCCTATTCGGAGATTCCCTACCCCGCAATCAGGGATACCCCTATGCATACGATCGCCCCCCGGGCCGACACTTCCTATGCACAGTCGACCAGCGGCGGACCCACCGGTCCGCACTTTGGGGGAGTGGAACCACGATGACCCAGGGCACCACGCAGCGCACCATCCTGCTCGTTGACGACGAGCCGTTCATCCTCAACGCGACGGCCCGACTTCTGCGAAGCGCCGGACACGACGTCCACACGTGCGAGCAGTGGGCGGGCGTGGCGACCACCGTGCGCAACGAGGAGCCCGACCTGGTGCTGATGGACTACAACATGCCCTCGCTCAAGGGCGACGACCTGTGCCAGATCCTCAAGCGCAACGTGATCAACCCGGCCATGCAGATCATCATCTTCTCGTCAGAGCCGGAGAGCGACCTGGTGCGGATCGTGGCGTCATGCGGGGCGGACGGCTACATCAAGAAGGACACCGCCGGTCACGACCTGCTGCAGCGCGTCAACGAGCTGCTCGAGAAGTCCGCCTCGGTCGCCTGACGCGCCGATTCTCCCCCGCCCTGCGCCAATCCCGCAGGCGGGATGCGCATCCGCCCGACCCGTCGCAAGGCGACGCCCGATGCACGGGAGCCGGCGGAGCCAGCACCATAGAGCGTGGAGGAAGTGCGTAGGTTCAAGCGGGTGGGGTGAGCGGGTTGGTTCCAGCGGTACAGCGCAGCGTGTCGGACTCACGGGTCGCGATGCGCGCGATTCTCGGGTCGCTTCACGAGGCGGCCTCGGCACTACCGGATGCGACGTGGCGTGCCGTCTGTCTCGATACGTTGATCCACGTCGCAGGCGCGAACGGCGGGGTGCTGCTCGATGCGTGCGGGGTCGGAGACTGCTACTCCGGGCTGACCTCACGAGACGCCCAGGAGCTCGCGACGATCTCGCTGTTCAGCGGGATGCCTGACGGCCGGCCCGTGCAGGTCCACCTGCCCTGCGGACTGGTCGACGCGATGCGCGTGCCGCTGCGCGCCGACGGACGGACGCTCGGCACGCTCGTTCTGACGAGCGACAGCACCGACCCGTTCGGCATCGATGTCGGCGCGCTCGTGCCGATACTGGCAGGCGTCGCGCGCGACATGCTGGGGACCACTCCCACGTACCGCTAGCATCGCTTTCCCGTGCTACCCTGTTCGCGCGCACAGCGCGGAGGGTTGGCTGAGAGGCTGAAAGCGGCGGTCTTGAAAACCGCTAGCCCGCAAGGGCTCCAGGGTTCGAATCCCTGACCCTCCGCCAT
>CAZCRB010000179.1:0-3107 GCA_964500985.1 uncultured Eubacteriales bacterium | reverse complement strand
GCCGACGGCGTCATCAAGAACCCCAAGACCTACGAGATCTTCAGCCCCGACGAGGTCGGCGGCGAGCGCCAGATCGTCGTGGGCAAGCACTCGGGGAGCCGCACGCTCGAGATGAAGTTCGCCGAGTACGGCATCCCGCTCTCCCGCGAGCACGCCGTCGAGCTCCTCCCGCACGTCCGCACCAAGGCGATCGAGCTCAAGCGCCCGTTGTTCGACAAGGAGCTCGTCGAGCTGTTCCGCGAGTACATAGTGGCCGAAACCGGCGTTTCCGCCGGCGAATAGCACGCACGATCACGCACCGTCTGAGGAGGCACATTGCCTGGTAAGACCATCGCCGAGAAGATCTTCAGCAATCACTCGGGCAGCGACGCGCACGCGGGCGACATCGTCGTCGCCGACGTGGACTTCGTCATGGGTCAGGACGGCACTTCGCCGCTCGCGATCCGCGCCCTGCACAACATGGGTGTCGAGAAGGTCTTCGATCCCGCCAAGGTCGCCGTCGTCATGGACCACAGCTCGCCGTCGCCGATCGAGGGCGTCAGCGCGCTGCACACGATCATGCGCGAGTTCGGCAAGCAGACCGGCGCCACCGTCTACGACGTGGGCGAGGGTGTCTGCCACCAGCTCATCCCCGAGAAGGGCCACGTGGTCCCGGGCGACCTGATGGTCGGCTGCGACTCGCACACCTGCACCTACGGCGCCCTCAACGTCTTCTCGACCGGCGTCGGCTCCACCGACGGTGCGGCCGCGATGGCGTCGGGCAAGCTGTGGTTCAAGGTGCCCGACACGATGAAGGTCACCTACGCCGGCGAGCTGCAGCCCGGTGTCTTCTCCAAGGACCTCATCTTGTACCTGGCCGGCCAGATCGGCGTGGACGGCGCGACCTACGAGGCCATCGAGTTCCACGGCCCGGTCATCGACGACCTGTCGGTCGAGGCGCGCATGACGATCAGCAACATGGCCATCGAGGTCGGCGCCAAGGCGGGCCTCATGAAGGCCGACGCCAAGACGCTCGCCTGGTTCGAGGGCCGCGGCGAGAAGACGCCGGCCCCGCAGGACCCGGACGCCGACGCGGTCTACGCCAAGGAGCTCACGCTCGACGCGAGCACCATCGGCCCGCAGATCGCCAAGCCGCACGCGGTCGACAACGTCAGCCCCATCGAAGAGGTCGAGGGCACCCCGATCGCCGAGGGCGTCTTGGGCACCTGCACCAACGGCCGCCTCGAGGACCTCGCCATCGCCGCCAAGATCCTCGAGGGCCGCAAGGTCCACCCGGATGTGCGCTTCATCGTCGCGCCCGCGTCGCGCCAGATCCTGCTCGACGCGATCGAGGCCGGCTACATCCAGACGCTCGTCGCCGCCGGTGCCGCGCTGGTCACCCCGGGCTGCGGCCCGTGCGTGGGCACGCACAACGGCGTGCCGTCCGACGGCGAGAACGTCATCTCCACGGCCAACCGCAACTTCAAGGGCCGCATGGGCAACAGCAACTCGTTCATCTATCTCGGTAGCCCGGCCACCGTGGCCGCATCGGTCATCGAGGGCAAGATCACCGACCCGCGCAAGTACTTCGCGGGCTAGCCGGCGCCGAGCAGCAGAGGAGCGAACATGGAACTCAAGGCAAAGGCCTTCAAGTACGGCGATGACATCAACACCGACTACATCATCAGCGGCAAGTACAAGTTCAAGTCCAACGACATGAAGGCGATGGCCGTTCATGCGATGGAGGAGCTTGACCCCAACTACTTCGAGAAGGTCAGCCCGGAGGGTGGGTTCCTCGTGGCGGGCAAGAACTTCGGGATGGGTTCGAGCCGCGAGCAGGCGCCGCTCGTGCTGATCCACAGCAACACCAAGGCGGTGCTCGCCAAGAGCTTCGCCCGCATCTTCTACCGCAACGCCATCAACACCGGCCTGCCGGTCGTCGAGTGCGACACCGACCTGATCGACGAGGGCGACGAGCTGGTCGTCGATCTCGAGGCCGGCGTTGTTCGCAACGCGACCAAGGGTATCGACATTCCGTTCCCCCCGCTGCCGCCGGTCATGGCGCAGTTGCTGGCCGACGGCGGTCTCGTGGAGCACTTCAAGATGCACGGCGGCTTCAACCTGTAAGTCCACCCCGGGCACCCGTGCCCGTGACCGCGAGGAGACGGCCGTGGCCGACACCGAGCTTCTTTTCACCGCAGATGACGACAAGTCCGCTACCGCGACCCGGGCCCTCGAGGACGCGGCGCTGCTCTCGAGCCTGGTAGGCGCGCTTTCGGGCGACGATCGGCGTACGCGCCAGTTCGCCGCCAGCGTGGTCCACGAGGTCGGGACGCAGGCGCCTGCGCTGCTCAAGCCGCACGCGGACGAGCTCGCCGATGCGCTGCACCGGCCCGAGTCGCAGACGCGCTGGGAGATCCTCGGCACCTTCGAGCTGCTCGTGCCGGTCGACGCGCGCCTGGTCGACAAGGCGCTGCCGGGTGCCGAGGCCGCGCTTCACGACGAGACCTCCGGCGTCGTGCGCCTCGCCGCGTTCCGCGTCTTCACCGCCTACGGCGCGACCACCGCGCACCGCTCGGACAAGGTCTGGCCGCTCGTGGGCGAGGCCATCCGCTGCTACCACGGTGATCCGGAGTTCCAGCAGATGCTCCAGGGGCTCTACCGCATGGTGTCGGGCAACGCGTCCGACGACGTGAAGATCGCTGCGGCCGAGCTCATGGCGTTCGACGCGGAGAACGGCAAGGGCCTGCTCAAGCGCCGCGCGTCGCAGATCGTCGAGTGCGCCCCCAAGAAGCGCAAGAAGAAGTAGCATCCCGCGGCAGCCGGTCCTCGTCACCGCTACGCGGGCGTCGGGGTGCTGCCGTACAATCGCTCTCGCACTGTGCCGCGCGCCGCGCGGCGTGAACGTCCGCGGGCGGGCGTCTGTGACCCGTCCACGAACACAGAAGGAGTCAGCCGCATGGCGAAGCACACTGTCACCCTCATCCCCGGCGACGGCATCGGACCCGAGCTCACGACCGCGATGACGCGCGTCGTAGAGGCCACCGGCGTCGAGATCGAGTGGGAGATCGCTGAGGCGGGCTCCGACCAGATCGACAAGTACGGCACCCCGCTGCCGGAGTCCACGC
>CAZCRB010000178.1:0-3118 GCA_964500985.1 uncultured Eubacteriales bacterium | reverse complement strand
GCGTCGAAGGGGCTCTTGACGCCGCGGCCGCCTTTGCTGAGCACGTGGGTGTAGATCATGGTCGTGTTGACGCTGTGGTGGCCGAGCAGTTCCTGGATGGTGCGGATGTCGTAGCCGGCCTCGAGCAGGTGGGTGGCAAATGAGTGCCTGAGCGTGTGGCAGCCCACGTGCTTGGGGATGCCGGCCTGGCGAACCGCGTCTTTGACCGCGCGCTGAAGGATCGTCTCGTGGACGTGATGGCGGCCCTGTTCGCCGGTCGCCCGATTGCGCCAGCGACGCTCTTGGGGGAAGACCCACTGCCAGCGCCAGTCGGCGGGGGCGTTGGGATACTTGCGGGCCAGCGCGTCGGGCATCTCCACACGTCCCCAGCCCTCGGCGAGGTCCCGTTCGTGGATGGCACGCGCGTGGGCGAGGTGCTGCTTCAGCTCGGGGACGAGCGCCTCGGGCAGCATCGTCACGCGGTCCTTGGCGCCCTTCCCGTTTCTGACCGTGATCTCGTTGCGGCCAAAGTCGATGTCGAGGACGCGCAGACGGAGGCACTCCATGAGGCGCAGGCCGGTGCCGTACATGAGCGCCGCCATCAGGTGCTTGTCGCCCTCGAGACGGTCGAGCACCGCTTTGACCTCCTCGCGCGTCATGACCACGGGCAGCCGCTTGGGCTTGCGCGCGCGGATGACCTCGCCCAGCTCGCCCACGGGCATGTCGAGGACGAACCGGTAGAGGAACAGCAGCGCGCACAGCGCCTGGGTCTGCGTCGATGAGCTGACCTTCTGCTCGACCGCCAGGTGGGTCAGAAAGGCGTTGATCTCGGGTTCGGCCATCTCGGCGGGGTGGCGCAGCTGGTGGAAGCGGATGTAGCGGCGCACCCACAGGCAGTACGCCTGCTCGGTGCGCTCGCTGTAGTGGCGGGACCGCAGGGCCTCGCGCAGCTGGTCCATCAGGCGGGGCGGTCGAGTGTGCGGCATCGGGGCTCCTTGTCGTCTCGCGGCAACCGGCGAGGGGACGGCCCCGGGACCCACCCGGCGACCGCCCCCGTGTTTGTCGGCGAGTCTACTGGCCGCGTCGCGCTTCGACGATCGTGAGCGTCGTCGTCCCGGACTCCGGTGCGGCCGTGGCGGCGATGAGCGTGTCGCCCGACGACGTGATCGCGTCCACGAGACCGGGCACCGGCCGCAACGGCTCGCCGTCCGTCCCCGTCGCGCTCGCGGAGCGGACACTCAGCCGCTGGCCGTCGTCGAGCAACGCGACCCACTCGCCAAAGACGCGCAGCGAGTTGGCGATGAACCCGGGCCGTTCGATCGGGACGAACCGTCCCTCGGTGACCGAGTAGTAGCCCACCGCCTGGCGGGTCCAGTTCCACTCGTCGACGTTGTCGAAGTTGATCGAGTAGATGCGCTCGCCGGCCGGCAGGGCGTAGCCGGGATACCGGAATGCGCCCTCGGTAAGCGGGTAGTCCTCGAGCCGCCCGGTCCGGGTGTCGTAGGCGCGGTACCGTCCCACGCCGTCCACCACGTCGGTCCATACGGCCTGGTCGCCGTCCCACGCGGGAAAGTCGTTGTACAGGTCGGCGAGCGCGAGCGGCGCCACGACGGTGGTCTGCTTCGACACGAGGTCGCGCACGGTGATCTGGTGCGTGCGCTCCGGCGACAGGTCGTCCCACACGATCCGGTCGCCGCTGAGCGCCGGCCCGTACAGGTCGCGCGACCGCGACACGAGCTGCTCGGCGCCGGAGTCCAGCGACCGCGCGTACAGCTCGAGACCCACGCTCCACACGAGCCACTTCTCGTTGACCACGAACCAGCCGATCTGTTCGGGATCGGGCGAGGCCACGATGGTCTCGACCTCGCTCGATGCCAGGTCGTAGCGGATGAGGTCGTCGCCGGCGTCGGGCCCGCGGCTGACGCTGAGGTAGACGGCGTCGCCCACCTTCTGCGGCCGGTTGACGCGCGCGTAAGGCACCGACAGCGTCGTGACACGGAACGGTCCGCTCTGCGTGGTCCGTGCCGCCGCCGGTTCGCTGGCGCGCGCGGCGGGCGCCCCGCGGCAGCCGCTCACGAGCAACGCGAGCGCGCCGAGCACCGCGACGGTGACGACCAGCAGGCCGCCGGGCCACGGCGCCGCCGGCGCAGCGACGCGTGCGTGCGGACGCGGCCTCACCACGCCATCGCCTTGTTCGTGCCGGCCCGGTCGGCCTCGTAGCACGCCCGGCACAGGCCGTTGGCGCTCGTGGTGCCGACGCCTTCCCAGCGCACGCCGTAGTACGAGCTGTTGTAGTGCGGGTCGACGCTGCGCATCGTCATGGGCGCCGTCCGGTCGTCGATGCCGCTGACGGTCATGTAGTGGCGTGAGGCCGAGCCGTTGTAGCGCGGGATGAAGCTCGTCTGCACGAGGATGATCGGGGTGGTGGGGTTGACGGTGATGGAGCGCAGCATGGTTCCGATCCGGTTCACAAAGGTCTCGTACGGGTTGGTCGTGTCGGTGATGTCGGACGCGAGGTAGCCGATCGACCCAAAGGTGCCGCTGTAGCTGTTGAGTGCCGAGACGATCGCGGTGGTCGAGCTGCCCGAGGTCGTCGTACCCATCTTCGTCGCGAGTGTCGTCTGCGTCGGCAGGGCGGTGCCCGACCCGCTGCGGCTCTTGTGGAAGCTCAGGCTCTGGCGCACGGATGCCGGACCGCACCAGTACGTCTTCTCCTGCTTGTAGTTGGTGACGGGCCGGGTCTGAAGGCCGTAGCTGTTGAGCGCCGCCGGCGCCAGCGTGCCGCCGCCGTGCGTGATGCCCAAGGCGGCCTCCTTGCGCGCGGTCTGGTCGCGCAAGGCGAGCTCTCGCGCGGGCGTGAGCGTCGGATCGTTGACGAGCGCGCCGCTGGTCAGACCCGGTGCCGGCGTGACGGTGCCGCAGGCGAGGACGAGCGTCGCGACCGCGGAAGCCGCGGCGAGCAAGGTGCGTTTCATGAGGACCCCCCTCATCGGAGATGCGTGTCAAAGCGGTCCAGCGATGGCTGGACGGTCGAGCCGGGGTCGGCGGGTGTCACCTCCTGCGAGCCGGTCGGTTGCGGCTGCGACGCTACCCGGAGGGTCTAACCGGGGTCTTACCGAAGATGGGCCGGCCGGGGGGT
>CAZCRB010000177.1:0-3138 GCA_964500985.1 uncultured Eubacteriales bacterium | reverse complement strand
GAGGGCAGCGCGCAGCTGGCCGAGGGCCTCTCGCCCGCCGTCTCGGGCTCGGCAGAGCTCGCCGATGGCCTGACCGCAGGCGTCGCCGATCTGCCCGCCTACTCCGCCGAGCAGCGCAGTGCGCACGCCACGATGATGGCCGACCCGGTCGCGCTGAAGACCGAGCGGATCGATCCGGTCCCCAACTACGGCACCGGCTTCGCGCCGTACTTCATCCCGCTTGCGCTGTGGGTCGGGGCGCTCATGGTGTTCTTCATCGTCAGCCCGTTGCCGGCGCGCGCCATGACTTCGGGGGCGGCGGGACCCGTCGCGGCGCTGTCGGGGCTGTGGCCCGGGGGCCTGCTCGCGGCCGCGCAGGCGACGGTGATGCTGGTGGTGCTGCGGCTCGGCCTGGGGCTCGACCCGGTCAGCACGCCGGCGCTCTACGGGTTCGTGGTGCTCACCGCTGTGGTGTTCGCGGCGATCATGCAGTGGCTCTCGGTGCAGTTCGGCCCGGCCGGCAAGGTCGTGGCGATCGTTCTGCTCATGCTGCAGCTGACGTCGTCTGCCGGGACGTTTCCGCTCGAGACCGTGCCGGAGTTCTTCCAGGCCATCAACCCCTACCTGCCGATGACCTACGTCGTGTCGGGTCTGCGCGAGACGATCTCGGGTGGCGACTGGGCGGTGGCCGCGTTCGATGCGTGGGTGCTCGTCGCGTTTGGGGTCGCCGCGTTCGTCGGTACCTCGCTGGTGGCCATCCGCGCCCGCACCTGGGACCCGGATAAGCTCAAGCCGGCGCTCGAGATCTAGCCGGCCGATCAGACGACGCGCCGCCGAGGGCGCGACAGGGTAGAATCGCCCTCGGCGGCATTGAGGGGGGACTGTGGCACGGGACAAGGACAAGACGCGCGCCCGCCTCTTCGAGGTGGCCACCGAGCTCATCGGCGAGAAGGGCTTTGGCTCGACGACCGTCGATGAGATCGCGGAGCGCGCGGGGGTCGCCAAGGGGACCGTCTACTACCACTTCGCCAGCAAGGCCGAACTCGTCGAGGCGCTCATCGCCGACGGGCTCGAGCCGCTCGCGCAGCAGATGCGCGAGGCCGCGGCCAGCGAGGAGACCGCCCGCGAGGCGCTCCAGGCGCTCACCTACGCCGAGCTCGCCTACATCCGAGAGCACCGCGCCTTTGCCAAGCTCGTGATGACCGAGCTGTGGCGCGAGGACCGCGTCTGGCGAGACACCCTGCTGCTGGTCCGCGACAACATCGTCGCGACGATCCGCGAGCAGATCGAGCGCGGGATCGCCGCCGGCGAGCTGCGCGACGACCTCGACCCGGGCTTTGCCGCCGGGGCGCTGTTCACGCTGGTCGCGACCGCCGCGCTCGACTGGCTCGCGTTCTACCCCGAGCGCACCATCGACGAGGTGGTCGACCAGATCCGGCGCCTGACGGCCATGGCCGTGGCAGATCCGGAGGCCGCGCGATGAGCGTGCGTATCGTGACCGATTCGACCAACTACCTCCCGGCCGCGGACCGCGAGCGGCTCGGCATCGAGCGCGTGTCGTTGTGGGTCAACGACGGTGACGAGATGCGCCGCGAGACCGAGGTGGACCTGCCGGCGTTCTACCGGCGCCTCGCCGACACCCGGACGCTGCCGACGTCGTCCCAGCCGTCGCCGGAGGAGCTGCGCGAGGCGCTTCTGAACGCGGCGTCTGACGGAAGTGACGTGCTCGGCGTCTTCATGTCCTCGAAGATGAGCGGCACCGCGCAGGCCGCGGAGCTCACGGCATCGATGGCTCGCGAACAGTACCCCGCCGCGCGCATCGAAGTGCTCGACACCGAGACGAACTGCATGCAGGAGGGGTTCGCGGTCCTCTCGGCGGCAGAGGTGGCGGCGCAGGGCGGGTCGATCGACGAGTGCATCGCGGCGGCGCGTGCCACGATGGCTCGCAGCCGCTTTGTCTTCTCGCCCGCGACACTTGAATACCTGCGGCGCGGCGGGCGCATCGGTACCGCCGGGGCGCTGCTCGGCAGCCTGCTGCAGATCCAGCCCGTGCTCACGGTCGAGGACGGGATCACGACGGTGGCGACCAAGGTCCGCACGCGGACGCGCGCGCTCGCCGAGATGGCCGCGCGGGTGACCGCCGACGTCGAGGCCAAGGGCGGGCTCAAGCGCATCGTCGCCCACACCATCGCCGAGCACGAGGCAGCCGAGGGGTTCGCCGCCCAGTACCTCGAGCCGCTGTGGGGCGCGCCGGTGCCGGTCATCGACATCGGCCCGGTGATCGGGCTGCACGTGGGCCCCGCGATCGGTGTCGTCTACGAGACGGTCGAGCCGCTGAGATGACCGGACGAAGGGCAGCCGATTGGCGACGATGACCGACTACGCACTCGTCACGGACTCGTGCAGCGACCTGCCGGTCGCTCTGACCGCCGAGGTCGGCGTCGAGGTGCTGCGCTTCCCGTACGTGCTCGACGGCGTGGAGCACCAGCCGTCGCTTGGCGAGTCGTTCGCGGGCTTCTACGGCCTGATGCGCGACGGCGCCGAGCCCACGACCTCGCGCATCCCGCTCGGCGACTACCTCGCGTGCTTCCGTGCGCACGCCGCACTGGGCCGGGAGGTCGTGTTCCTCGCGTTCTCCTCGGCGCTGTCGGGCTCCTACGAGTCGGCGCTCCTGGCGCGCGACACGGTGCTCGCCGAGCTTCCCGGCGCCGTCATCCGCATCGTCGACACGAGGCGGGCTTCCATTGCGCAAGGGGCGCTCGTCGCTGCCGCGGTGAGCCGCCGCGACGCGGGGGCGAGCGCCGTCGAGCTTGAGGCGTGGGCGCTGCGGGCGCGCGACCGGGCGGTGGGGCACTTCACCACCGAGTCGCTCGAGCACCTGCGCCGCGGCGGGCGCGTCTCGGACATGACGGCCGCCGCGGGCGCGATGCTCGACATCAGGCCACTGCTCGGTTTCAACGCGGAGGGCGGACTCGCGGTGCAAGGCGTCGTGCGCGGCCGCAAGCGCTCGCTCAAGGCGCTCGCGGAGCGCGCGGGCGGCGCACCGGACGGGTCGCTCGTGCTGGTGGGGCACGCAGACGCGCCCGACGATGCAGCCGCACTCGAGGCAGCCATCGCCGAGGCGCGTCCTGACCTGCGATTGGTGCGCTGCGAGGTGGG
>CAZCRB010000176.1:0-3140 GCA_964500985.1 uncultured Eubacteriales bacterium | reverse complement strand
CCCGCCCGGACCTCGCCGCGCGAGACGAAGTAGACGTTGGCGGTCGTGATACCCAGGTCCAGGACCACGATCAGCACGGCCGGCACCTGCATCAGCACCGCGAGCGCGCCCTTGCCCTCGACGCCGAGCATCCGTGCGACCAGCACACCCACGAGGAAGCTCGTCCCGAGTCCCACGACCTGCGCGGTCAGACTGAGCAGCCCGCCGGCACCGATCCGCACCTCGGGCGTGTCGGTCTCCAGCGGCAACGTCAGCTCGCCGGATTGCTCGAGAAGCTCGCTGTCTGACGGTTGCGTGCCGCGCCCCATGCACATCCAGTCTCGCGTCTGCGGGTTAATTCGGTTAAACCGTAGCACAGGGGTGCTACCGTGGTGCGTGAACGGCACGCGGTCATTCATACGCGCCGAACAGGGAGAACATGGCCAGCACGTCCGACAGGGGCACACCGCTCGTCTCGATACTGACGCCGTCGTACAACCAGGCGGCGTGGCTCGGTGACAACCTCGCCTCGGTCGCGTGCCAGACCTACCCCCACATCGAGCACATCGTCGCCGACGGCGGCTCCACCGACGGCAGCGTGGAGCTGCTCCGGGGCGCGGGAGACTCGGTCGACTGGGTCAGCGAGCCCGATGGCGGCCAGGCCGACGCCATCAACAAGGCGTTCGCGCGTTCGAGCGGCGAGATCATCGGGTGGATCAACTCGGACGACGCGTACTTCGACCCCCGCGTCATCGCAGACGTCGTCGCCTGCTTCGCGGGCAATCCCGAGGTCGATGTCGTCTACGGACACGGCGCGCAGATCGCCGCGGACGGGACGGTGGTCCAGATCCTGTGGGCACCGCGCTTCGATCCCGAGCTGCTGCGCACCCTCGACTTCATCACGCAACCCGCGGCGTTTCTCCGCCGATCGGCGCTCACCGAGCCCCTGCTCGACGAGACGCTGCACTTCGCGATGGACTACGAGCTGTGGCTGCGCCTTGAGGCGGCGGGCCGCCGGTTCTTGCGCATCGACCGCGTCACCGGGGTCGACCGCCTCCAGCCGCAGCGCAAGTCCTCGACGATCACCGACGTCCACGAGGCCAATCTCGCGCTGCTCGCCGAGCGCTACGGCATCCACCTGCCGCCGGAGCGCCAGCGCGAGCGCACCTCGTTCTACCTGCGCCAGCGCCTCGCCGGGGCGCGACTCATCCCGTCGATTCCCCGCGACCTCGCGTTCAGCGCACCCACGCGCCCGACCCAGGGCCTGTGGCGCCGCCAGTTGCTCAGCCGTCGCAGCGCCTGGCCCGAGGAGTACCGATGAGTCCCTCGGCGCTGTTCGTCACGACCGTCCCCATCACGCTTGAGGCGTTCCTCGTGCCGTTCGCCGAGCACTTCACCGCTCAGGGATGGCGCATCGATGCGCTCGCCAATGGCGCGACGACCCACGAACCGATCGCCGACGCGTTCGACCGGCGCTTCGACGTCGCCTGGAGCCGCAACCCGCTCGCACCGGCAAACTTCACCGGCACCGCCGCACGCGTTCGCGCGATCGTCGCCGAGGGCGGCTACGACCTCGTCCACGTCCACACCCCGATCGCGGCGTTCGTGACGCGCTACGCGCTGCGTGACCGCTCGTGGGCGCAGCGCCCGCAGGTGATCTACACCGCGCACGGCTTCCACTTCTTCCGGGGGCAGGCGCCCGCACCGCACGCGCTGTTCCGCACGATGGAGCGACTCGCCGCGCCGTGGACCGATTACCTCGTCACGATCAATGCGGAGGACTTCGCGGCGGCCCAAGAGCTCGGCGGTATCGCGCCGCAGCGTGTGCGCTTCATCCCGGGCATCGGGGTCGACACCACGCGCTACGGCCCCTCCGCAACCGACCCGGCGACCGCGCGGGCCGTGCGCGATGGCCTCGGGGTCGGGACCGACGAGTTCATGCTCACGATGGTCGCCGAGCTCGCCGACGTGAAGCGCCATGCGCTCGCGCTCGAGGCGTTCGCGTCCGTGAGCACCCCCGGCGTTCGCCTCGTGCTCGTTGGCAGCGGCCCGCTCGAGTCAGCGCTGCGCGAGAAGGCCGTCGCGCTCGACGTCGCCGACCGCATCGTATGGGCAGGCTACCGCCGAGACGTCCCCGCGGTACTCGCGGCCACCGACGCGCTGCTGCTGGTCTCCGAGCGTGAGGGGCTGAACCGCTCCGCGCTCGAGGCGATGGCGACCGGCGTGCCCGTGATCGGCACCCCCACCCGCGGTATCGCCGACGCGATCGGCGAAACCGGCGGCTGGATCGCGGACGCTCCCACCCCGCGCGCCGTCGCCGACGCCATCGAGGCCGCCGTCATCGACCCGGCACAGCGCGCCCTTCGCGGCGCCAGTGCCCGCGAACGGGCGTGTGCCGAGTTCTCGCTCGACCGGATCCTCGCCGCCTACCAGGAGCTCTACGATGAAGCCCTCGCATCGCGGCTATGACGCGCTGAAGCGCGCACTCGACCTGCTCGTCGCCATCGTGCTCGTGGTGGTTCTGAGCCCGGTCCTGCTCGGGATCGCGCTCGCCGTCCTGATCGGGCTCGGGCGCCCGGTGCTCTTCTGCCAGCAGCGCCCCGGCAAAGACGGTCGCCTGTTCACGATGCGCAAGTTCCGCACGATGCGCACCGCCCCTCACGGCACCGACGCGGTCTCGGCCGTGGCCACCGACGCCGAGCGCCTCACCCGGCTCGGCCGCTTCTTGCGCGCGACCTCCCTTGACGAGCTGCCCGAGCTGCTCAACGTCATCGCCGGCGACATGTCCATCGTCGGACCCCGTCCGCTGCTGCCCGAGTACCTGCCGCGATATACTGCTGAGCAGGCACGACGCCACGAGGTCCGCCCCGGGATCACCGGGTGGGCGCAGGTCAACGGCCGCAACGCCGTCTCGTGGGACGAGCGCTTCAAGATGGACGTGTACTACGTGGACAACCGGTCGCTGTCGCTCGATGCGCGCATCGTGTGGATGACGCTGGCCACCGTGCTCAAGCGTGAGGGAGTGTCGGCGGCGGACAGCGCGACGATGCGCCCGTATGAGCCCGACGCGTCAGCGCCCGACAAGGAGGACCAGTGAGGCTTCTCGTGGTGGGTGCCGGAGGGCACGCCAAGGTCGTGGTCGACGCCGCGCTTCGGGCCGG
>CAZCRB010000175.1:0-3147 GCA_964500985.1 uncultured Eubacteriales bacterium | reverse complement strand
CCGTCGAGCAGCGCCTTCTGCACCTTCTTGGGCAGGTCGCGCCAGGGCGTCTCGGTGTCGACGCCGAGGTGCTGCGCGGCGGCGGCCACGAGCTGCGGGTAGTAGTTCATGCCGGGGCTGAACGGCGCGATGGCGCCCTGCGCGAGCGTGAGCGAGGTGTCCGGGATCACGAGCCGGGGGTCGGCCTCGAGGCGGCTGCCCAGCCCGTTGCAGTCCGGACACGCGCCGTACGGGCTGTTGAACGAGAAGTCGCGGGGCGCGAGCTCGGGCATCGAGATGTTGCCGTGCACCGGGCACGCGAGCGCCTGGGAGAACGGCAGCTCGTCGCCGTCGACGATCGCGATGACGACGGTCCCGTCCGCAAGGCGCAGGGCCGTCTCGACGCTGTCGGCGAGCCGGGTCCGGATCCCGTCCTTCATCACGAGACGGTCGATCACGACGTCGATGTCGTGCTTGTACTTCTTGTCGAGCACGATCTCCTCGTCCAGCGAGCGCGTCTCCTTGTCCACCCGCACGCGGGAGAAGCCCTCGCGCTTGAGATCCTCGAAGAGCTTGCCGTACTCGCCCTTGCGGCCCTTCACGACCGGCGAGAGCACCTGGAACTTGGTGGCCTCGGGCAGCTCGAGGATGCGGTCGACGATCTGGTCGCTCGTCTGGCGCTCGATGGGGCGCCCGCAGATCGGGCAGTGCGGGATGCCGATGCGCGCGTAGAGGAGGCGCAGGTAGTCGTAGATCTCCGTGACCGTGCCGACGGTGGAGCGCGGGTTCTTGCTCGTCGTCTTCTGGTCGATGGAGACGGCCGGGCTCAGTCCCTCGATGTGGTCGACGTCGGGCTTGTCCATCTGTCCGAGGAACTGGCGCGCGTAGGCGGACAGCGACTCGACGTAGCGGCGTTGGCCTTCGGCGTAGATGGTGTCGAACGCGAGCGAGCTCTTGCCCGACCCCGAGAGTCCGGTGATCACAACGAGCTTGTCGCGAGGTATCTCAAGGTCGAAGCCCTTGAGGTTGTGCTCGCGGGCTCCGCGGATGGAGATCGAATCGAGGGACAAGTCGGTCCTTCCTCGCGTGCAGGGTCACTTGCAGACATTCCAGTATACGACCCGCGCCAAACGAGCAGGTCAGGTACGAGACCAGAGCAGGAACCGCGCCACTCTCGCCGGGCCGGATGTCACGACCGTTTCGAGTGTCTTTCCAAGTTTCACGGCCTCGACTCCGTTCTGAAACACGGGCGAAACACTGACCCCTGAAACTCGCTCCAACACGGTCGGGACTCCGTGAGGCCCCCATCGGTCGGGGCGGGACGCCAAGGGATGCAAGGGAGAACGTGATGGCTGCGGAACTGAACACAGGCGATACCGCCTGGTTGCTCGTGTCAGCGGCGATGGTGTTGTTCATGACACCGGGACTCGCCGCGTTCTACAGCGGCATGGTGCGCCGCAAGAACGTACTGTCCACCACCATGCACAGCTTCTTCGCGATGGGGCTCGTCTCCGTCATCTGGGCGGTCGTCGGCTTCTCGCTCGCCTTTGGTGAGGGATCCGGCTCGCTCGCCGCGTTCATCGGCGACTTCAGCTTCGCCGGCCTCATGAACGTCAACGGCGAGCTGTTCGGCACCATCCCGCTCTCGGTGTTCGCGATGTACCAGGGCATGTTCGCGATCATCACCGTCGCGCTGATCACCGGCGCGATCGCCGAGCGCATGAAGTTCAAGGCCTACGTCGTGTTCGCGACGCTGTGGGCGGTCATCGTCTACTCGCCGCTGGCCCACTGGGTGTGGCAGGCCAACGGCTGGCTGTTCAAGCTCGGGGCGCTCGACTTCGCGGGCGGAACCGTCGTCCACATCTCGTCGGCCGCCGCCGCGCTCGCCTGCGCGATCGTGCTCGGCAAGCGCATCGGCCACGGCAAGGAGCAGTTCCACCCGCACAACCTGCCGCTGACCGTGCTGGGCGCCGGGATCCTGTGGTTCGGCTGGTTCGGCTTCAACGCCGGCTCCGCGCTCGGCGCCAACATGCTGGCCGGCACCGCGTTCATGAACACCAACATCGCCGCCGCGGCAGCTATGCTCACCTGGATGCTCGCGGAGACCTTCCACGCCGGCAAGCCCACCGTCCTCGGTGCGGCCTCCGGCGCCGTCGCCGGCCTCGTGGGTATCACGCCCGCGGCGGGCTACGTCGAGCCGTGGGCCGCGATCGCCATCGGCGCGATCGTGGGCGTCGCCTGCTACGGCGGCCTGTTCATCAAGTCGCGCTTCGGGTTCGACGACGCCCTCGACGTCGTGGGCATCCACGGCGTGGGCGGTACGCTCGGCGCGCTGCTGACCGGCGTCTTCGCCACCACGGCGGTCAACGAGGCCGGGCGCAACGGCCTGCTGTACGGCAACCCGAGCCAGGTGCTCATCCAGCTCGTGGGCGTCGCCGCGGCGTGGGCCTTCTCGTTCGTGCTGAGCTTCGTGTTCCTCAAAGTGATCGACGCCACCATCGGCGTGCGCGTCAGCCCCGAAGAGGAGATCCGCGGCCTGGACCTCAGCGATCACGCCGAGGAGGGCTACGACCTCGAGGCCGCCTAGCCTACCGCACTCGCCGAGCGCAGCCTGCTCGGGTACGTTGAAGTGACCCACGCAATCAGACGGGAGAAGACCGTGAAGAAGATCGAAGCGATCATCAAGCCGCACAAGCTCGACGAGGTCAAAGAGGCCATCAACGCCCTCGGCGTCCAGGGCATGACCGTGAGTGACGTCCGGGGCTACGGCCGCCAGAAGGGCCACACCGAGGTCTACCGCGGCGCCGAGTACACCGTGGACTTCGTGCCCAAGGTCAAGATCGAGATCGTCGTCGACGACGCGGTGGCCGAGCAAGTCGAGCACGCGATCCTCATGGCGGCGCGCACCGAGAAGATCGGCGACGGCAAGATCTTCACCATCGACGTCGACAGCGCGGTACGCATCCGCACCGGCGAGCGCGGCCCCGAGGCGCTCTAGCCCCCGATGCAGGACTACCTCGCGCAGCGCACCGCGCTCATCGCGCACGCCGAGCCGGGCATAGCGGCGGCGCGCGAGCTCTCGGCCCTGACCGACGAGGCCGTCCGGGAACTCTCCCGGGCGGCCTCGTCGCGCATCGAGGGCCGCTGGGCGATCGTGGCGCTCGGCGG
>CAZCRB010000174.1:0-3175 GCA_964500985.1 uncultured Eubacteriales bacterium | reverse complement strand
ACGCGACGTAGGTCTGCTGAGTTGGATCGTTCTGCCACTCGGCCGGGACCGCGTCCGCGATGGCGATGATCTCTGCGGCCGGCTTGACCAGGGTCGGAACCCGCTGGCCCACGATGCGCTCGAGCTCGTCTTCGACCCGGCGCGCCAGATTGGGGTCGCCTTCCGGGGCGTCGAAGACCGCGTTGCCCGAGTTCAGGTACGTCGTGACGTCGGTGAACCCGAGCCCCTCGAGAAGTGACTTGAGCGTCTTCATCGGCACGCGAACGGCCATCCCGACGTTGACTCCCCGCAGAAGAGCGACGTACTTCACGAGTCCTCCCGACCGAATGAACCGCGACCAGCCTCTCCCGGCGCAACGTGCGGCACGACCGACGTGGGCTATCCCGGGACCGCCGGCACCTCGATTCGCAGCGGCGGTTCGCCGTGCACGAGGTTGATGCTCAGCGTCCCCTCGACGCGCCGGCCATCCCGCTCGACGACCTCGCTTCCGCCGAGAGCTGCAGGCGGTTCGACCTGCGCGAGGCTCTGCTCGTCGAGTCTGACACCGGCGGCCGCAAGCGCCGCGGCAAGGGGGCCGAGGTTCGCGGGCGCGATCTCGATGGTCAGGCACAGGATCGCGTTGGAGAACATGTGGTAGTCGAGGACCGTCCCGCCGCTCGCGCAGACGGCGTCTCGCGCGTGCGCCACGACCTCGACGTGCGAGCCGCGCGCGAACCCGGTGAGCCTGAAGGGATGTGGGTGCACTGCCGACCCTCGCCCGGCCGCTAGGGGCGCTCGTCCGAGGCGCGGTAGACGACCTCGAATCGTTCGCACACGACCGGCATGTCCGGGGTCGCCTCGCGGCCGAGCTCCGTGAGCTCGCGCGTGAAGTAGGTCCAGTGCACGTCGCGCCAGTACTCAAGCGAGCGATCGCCTTCGCCCTCGTCGTAGGCGAAGGCCTCGTCGACCTGGTCGAACGGCGTGACGGTGACCTCGGTGGTCCTGATGATGCAGCGCGCAATGCCGTGGCCGTCGAGCAGCACGCTGTGATCGCCGGGAACCGGGACCGGGTCGCCTTCGGCCTCGTAGGCCCACAGGGCGCCGGCGGTCGCGCGCTTGGGGCCATCGAGCACGCACGCAAGCAGGCGATCGCCCTGCTCGACGCCAAAGCCGAACTGCCACGCCGAGTATCCAGCGTCGGCGGCGCCTAGCGCGTCCGGCGATCCGGATGCGAGGTAGTCGGCCCAGAGCCGGGCTGCTGAATCAGACAATGCGGTCCTTCCTACGGGACGGTTGCTTCATCCGTTAGCGGTCGTCAGGCCGCCCCTCGGTCACCTGCATCCACGCCGCGAGCAGTATCGCTGATGCCTCTCGATGTCCCGCCATCAGCACGTCGACCGCGTCGTTGGTCTTGCTCTTCGAGAGCGTCTTCGCAACGTCCTTCTCCGCGTCTCCGAGCATCTGCGCTGCGGCCCGGTGCGCCTCCAGAATCTCGCTCTCGTGCTCGCTGGAGCCTTCTTCGTGCGTCGCCGTGTCGCGCGCCCGTTGCAGAAGGTTGGTGGCGCTCTCCTGCTGTTCGCGCAACAACGCCACCGCATCGTCCTCGGCCTCGCGCGTGATACGCGCTGCCTCCTTGTTCGCGGCGGACAGGACGGCCAGTGCGTCTTGCTCGGCCGCTAGAAGCAGCTCTCGTTCATCGTCGCCCACAGGAGCCACCTCCCTCAAGGTCATGAGCCAATCCGGTCCCAGAGTACGTCTATTCCCCTGCGCGCGGTGGGGCGGCCGACCCGCTTTGGCCGGGCCGCGGTCTGGCCCGGGGTACGAACCAGGTGAAGGAGATGATCGCTGATGAAGCACACGAGACGTGCGCGAGCGACCGCCGGGTTCGTGGTCGCGATCGGGTTGGCGCTCGTGGCCGGCTGCACCAACGTCAGCACCCCGAGCGGCAGCACGGGCAATGGGAGCGGCATGATGGGCGCGAACACGCCGAGTTCCTCCGCCGGCGATCAGGGGTCCGGCGGTGGTCAGGGATCCGGCGGCGGCATGATGGGCGGCAGCGGCTCGGGCGCGACGAGCTACTCGTCAGACGGGCAGCGCATCTACCTGACCGGGGTGGGGGCAGACGGGCAGGACGTGCCCCGCACCGCGCCCCGCGTGTCGCAGGGCTCGCTGATGATGGGCGGCGGCGGGTGCGGCTCGTGTCATGCGGCGAACGGTCGCGGCGGGACGATCCGGATGATGTCGGGCACCGCTATCGACGCGCCGGACATCACCTACCCCGCGCTCGTCAAAGAAGGGTTCTCGGATGCGACGATCGCAGCCGCCATACGCGACGGCGTGGACGAGGCGGGCAAGCCGCTCGACGTCGCCATGCCGCGCTGGCAGATGAGCGACGCGGACGTGAGCGCGACGATCGCCTACCTCAAGGTGCTGGGCTCGCAGTAAGCGCGGGTCCGACCGCCGCGCGCCGCTAGTCCGCTACCTGCGGCGCGGGGCGAGAGGTCTCGGCCATCACGCTGTGGCGCCCTATGAACGCGAAGACCAGCAGGACGGCCGCCGTGAACCAGGCCCCGGCGCCAAAGGGCAGCGGCAGGTAGAGCGCAAGTGCCACCCCGGCCCCGACCAGGACCGCGGCGAGCGCGTAGAACATGCGCATGCCGTAGAGCGTGACGAACGGCAGGTAGTGGGCGCCGAGGACGACCATGAACGCCGGGTAGAACCACTCGATCCGGTACAGGGATGCCGCGCCGACGAGCAGCAGGCACAGCGGCAGCACGAAGGCGGCCTGCATGCCGAGGCCCATCAGCGGATTGTCAGGGGACACGGCCGGCCGGTGCCGCATCGCGCCGAGGCCGAGCTTCGTCAGCGGGAAGATGAAGAACCCGGTGATGACGAGAAACGCTATGGCCGCTCGTGGCGTGCCCCATGTTGCGAGTGCCGCCGAGGTCAGCCAGAGGATCCCGGACACCAGCTGTCCCATGAAGCCGCCCAGCAGGCCACGCCGCATGTCACGCTGTGCCTCTTCGACCGTCATCCGCGATCCTCTCGTCGGTCCCATGGTCTGACTGCGCGCGAGAGGTGCCGCGCTAGAGCTTCTTCTTGAAGCCGGTCCAGCGTGCCGCAAAGCCGGCCGACTCGTAGAGCGCGGCAGCGTCGTGCCTGCACGACTCGGTCAGCAGGATCATCTGCT
Source organism: uncultured Eubacteriales bacterium (assembly GCA_964500985.1). GTDB lineage: Bacteria > Actinomycetota > Coriobacteriia > Anaerosomatales > PHET01 > CAZCRB01. The sequence continues at coordinate 6 of CAZCRB010000174.1, read as the reverse complement.
TGCACG
>CAZCRB010000173.1:0-3175 GCA_964500985.1 uncultured Eubacteriales bacterium | reverse complement strand
ACGTCCGAGGCCAACATGTCGGTCGGCCCCAAGCCGGCCCAGTAGGCCGCGCGGCCGCCTGGTCGGCCGCTCGCAAGCACCGGTAGTCGCAGGACACCCGGAGCCGAGAATCACGAGGCCCCGCCACAGATGGCGGGGCCTCGCTTGTCTCCGAATCGAGTCGCGCTACTTCACGACGATCTGCCGGTAGCCGCTCGTCGGCGAAGCGCCATGGTTCGCGGTCGCGGGCATCGAAGCGTACACGCGGTACGTGCCGGCCTTCTTGAACTTGATCTTGGTCGCATAGACGGTCGCGCCCGGTGCGGGGCGGACCCACAGCGTCGACGAACGAACCCACTTCTTGCCGCTCTTCCGCTTGATGATGAGCTGTACGCCGGGCTCGCCCGACACGCCGGGGAGCGCCACCCCGGTGACCGTGACTTTGGCGTTGCGCCTGGCCTTCTTGTTCAGCTTTGGGGTAGAGACCCAGGCACCGGGAATCACGTCCACGGCCGACGACGCGGAGGGCTTGGCCGTCCCGGCAGCCGAGACCAGCGCGAACCTGTACCGCGCCCTCTGAGTGATCCCCGTGACCGTCGCGACGACCCTAGGGGATCCGCCCGAAGGGATCTCGAAGGTCACGGGCGAAGCGGACACGCTCGACCACGTGATCCCGTCGAGAGATCGTTGCACCTGCATGCGCCCGTTCATTGCGGTCGAGAACTGCGAGAGCTCGCCGGTCAGAAGCACCGACCCTTGATAGCGGAGTGCGGCATTGGCTGGTGTGGCCGTGACTGACTTGAAGAGACCCGGGCTCGACGACGCCCCGATCAGGATCGGCTCGGATGCGGCCCACGGCCACGTGCCATCGCCGAGCGCCACGAAGCGGACCCAGGTGGTGCGCTCGAAGCTGAGGTCGGCGGTGTAGGAGCCGCTCCACCCGTTCGAGGCCGCGATCCCCGTGGGCACGAAGTGCACGCCGTCCACCGAAGACTCAAGGACGACGGTGTGCCCCGGCACGTACAGGCCGTCCTGCCGATACAGGCGCGTACTGACGCGCGTGACCTCGCCGGGATACACCGTGTCGTCGCTCGCGACAGTGTCCTCGAAGTACCTGAGTCCCCGCCAGGTCACCAGTACCTCGTCGGATGCCGTGCCCAGCACGTACTCATCGTCGGGCGCGACGAACCGGTAATGGACGTCCGCGTTGACGCCGGAACTCACCGCCGCCTGATAGTTCCCACCGCCCACGCCAGTCACCGTCGTGGGCACTTCTGTCCAGTCCACGGCGTCGGAGGACGACTCGAGCACGACCTTCATCCCGTCGCGTGGCGCGCCTGCGAGCCCGGCGTCCGTGTATCGCGTCACGAGCGTCACGGGCTGGCCGAGCCCCGCGCGGGCCGTCCCGCCCGACGCGACGGCCGCGGGACTCAGCTCGGCGACCGTGAGGTGCCTCGGCAGGTAGCAGTCCTCCACGTGCACCCCGGCACCGTCGACGCACACCATCGCGGCCCGATCGACCGTGTAGGCTCCCCCGGAGAACACTTGGTCGTACGCGACCCCGGTCTGCCCGAACGACATCAGGTACGCGCCGGGGGGAACCGCGGCGAACTCGTAGGTGCCACCGGCTCCCGTGACCGCCGAGAGCACCGTGGGAACCGCGACGTCGGACCGCCACAGCCGAACCTCCACGCCCGCCAGGGGCGCATCGGTCTCTGCATCCGTGACCGAGCCGCGAAGAGATCCAGTCTTCACGAGTGCGAGCGTGCCGACGGCGGGCGCCGGGTCCACCGTGGCCGTGAGGTCCTGGGCATCCGCGACATCCGACCCGCCGAGCCACGCGGGATCGTGCATCCCGGCGGGATCGCTCATCCGGACGCGAACGGGTGACGTGTCAGTGGTCGGGTAGCTCCACGTCCCGTTGATGCCGGCGGTCACGGTCGCCTCGCGCTCCCAGGTGCCCGCCTTCTGCCGATACACCTCGACCTGCGCGCCGGAGAGCGGTGCCGCTTCATTCGACGACAGGACCTGACCCGCGATCGCCGGCATCAGGCGTACGAACCGCGCGCCCCCCGCGCTGGTCGCCGCGAGAACGCTCTCGTCCTTCGATGTGGCGATGACCGTCCAGCCCATCACCGATGCGGTCGTCGCCGTGAACGGCTGCTCGAAGTCGAGCACGCGCACGACCCCGAAGTTGCGAGAGTCGTACCCCGTCACGAACCTGGTGCCATTCCCGGCCGCCCATAGCGTCCCTGATGCGGGTCCGTAGCAGGCGCCGAGCGGAGGGTCGAGCGACGCCGTCTGGACGAGACTCGCCGTGAAGACCCGCAGCCTGTCGACGGGGAAGGCGAACTGGGTGCCGTCTTCGTTCACGGCCATGTCGAAGTTCTGATGACCGCTCGTGCCGCCGGTCGTCAGAACGCCGGTGGACACGGTGTAGTAGGCCCAGGGGCCCGTGGCCGTCCAGCAGGTGATGCCGACCACGTTCCTGTCGGCGCTCGTCGCCAGCGCCGCATCCGGGGCGACCCAGGCGAGCACCTCGATCTCCCCGCTCTCGAAATCCACGCGCTTGAGCGGAAGCAGGCTTGCGCCGGCGGCCCTCGAGCTGACGAACAGGCTCCCGTCGGCACCGAACACGGTTCGCCAGGTGCCGCCTTCGCCCGGCTCCAGCGCGAACTCCAGGACGTCGTCGACCCCGGTATCGAGATCGATCAGGTGCACGCAGTTGGTGCCAAGATCAGCGTCACCCTGCCACTCGGCGTCGGCCACGGCCAGCGTCTGGCCGTCCGGAGAGATGTCCATCCCGACGAGTGTGCCGCCCACCACGAACGGACGCAGGAACGTCTTCCGCACGTAGTCGTAGCGCAGCACCGAATCGTCGTTGGTCACGTAGAGCAGGCCCCTGTGGTCGTCCACCACCACGGCGTTACGCCCCGGCGCGCTCAGGAACGTGCCCTCGGCCGTCGCCTCCGGCACTGCATACAGCGCGAACCCGAGAGCAGCGGCAAGCACCGCCACGGCAACGATCGCCAGACGAATCCGACTCACGCGTTACTCCCCTCAACGTGGACCCCGCGGTCATGGTAACTCATTCCAGTAGTGAGTTCCGTGAGCCGGCCCACAGGCCTCAGGACGCCGACGGTCACTCGTACGCGATCGCCTCGGCGACGCTGACGCGCGCCGCGCGATAGGCGGG
>CAZCRB010000172.1:0-3177 GCA_964500985.1 uncultured Eubacteriales bacterium | reverse complement strand
GTCGCCGGCTCGGCCGTGATCGTGGGACGTGGCGAGTTCGTCGTCTGACTCAGGGCGTGCGAACGCGCGCCGGTCGTGGGGCCGGCGCGCGTTCGCTTCCGCGTCAGCGCTCGATGTCGCTAGTGCTGAACCTGCGCGACCGGAATCCGAATCTCCGTGAGATAGTCGCTCGGCTGGGTCGTCTGCGGGTCGGAGTAGTAGACCTCCTCCGGCGGGCCGGCGATGCGATAGCCGCTCGCCCCGATCCACGTCATCAGCCCGTCGTAGGTCTTTTCGACATCCTCGTAGGCGCCGCGGTGCATCGCGTACGCCACGAGATGCGGCTCCACGTGCTTGATACCGCAGCCGAGTTCGTCGGCCGCGGTGTCGTCGGCCGCGTCCGCGATGGGCGCGCGCAACTCCCAGCGGGCCTCGTCGGGCGCCGTCGTCTTGGGATCGTCGAGGTAGACACCCTCAGGCATTCCGAGTGGCTGAAGTCCTTGCCGAGAAACCCAGCCGTACAGCCGGCCCATGGCCTCCGGTATCTGGTCGTAGGGCCCGCTCATCGAGATGTAGGCGACCGTCTCAGGCGCGGTCGTCTTCAAGTCCGCCGATAGCATCGGCACCACCCCCCTACGTTCTGGGTACCCGCGGCTAATCAGCAGGTGGGGGCCGACGGCTAGCGTCGCTTCATCTCCATCTGCCAGTTCAGCATGTGGCTGGGAGCGACGACCCATTGCTTCCCGTCCCACGTGCCGAGGAGTTGGAAGCGGTCGTCGGGCCGGCCGTTGTCGGGAAGCATGTCTGCCACGAGCTTGCCGTCGGCGGTCGCGCTGCCGCGGACCGTGCCGGTCAGGCGGCCGAACACTCCGTAGTCGCAAGTCCCGGTCACGGTCCCGTCCTGCGCCACGCTCATCTCCAGCTCGACGGAGTACGAGCGCGCGGCGTTCTTGGGAACCTCGTAGTACCAGTCGCCGGTCATGCCCGCTTCGAGCTGACCCTCTGTGGGTGCAGCGTCGGGCGATGAGGCTTCCGGCTCCGGGGTGGTGCCCGCGTCGCCCGCTTCAGGGTCGGAGGGCAGCGTCGCCTCGGTCCGGTCGAGGACGACGCGCCAGCACACGCCGGTGTCGGAGCGCGTCACGTGGACGGCCATGCGATCGTCACTCACCGTCACCGTCCACTTGGCGGCCTTGCCCGCCGACACGCGCTGCACGGTCTTGCCCCCGACCGAGCCCGAGCCGCCCGGCGTGAGCTCGAGATCGGTCCCGCCCTTGGGCGCGTCGGGTGCCGTCGCGGTGACTACCCACACGCCCTCGGCGTTCTTCTCGGCGGAGAGGTCGATGCGCGATGCGCCGAGCGTATCGGAGTCGAGCGGGGGCAGCCCCTTGTCCGCGCGCAGCTTCGCGACGAGCGACTCGACCGCGCGGTCGACGGCGAGCACGCGCCCGCCGACCTCGGCGTCCACGGGGTGGCTCGTCATGCCGTCGGCGGCGGTGACGCCGGGGACCGCCGAGGTGGCGAGCAGCTGCTTGATGTCGCCAGCGCTCAGCCTGGGGTCGAGCCCGCGCAGGAGTGCCGCGGCCGCCGTGACCTGCGCGGCCGCGAAGCTGGTCCCCGTGTCGGTCGCGAGCGCTCCCTGGTCGTCGACGCCGAGCGCGATCCCGCTGGCCGGCGCTGCGAGCGTGATCTCGTAGTTGCCGCCGGCCCGGCTGCTGCTCGCCGCCGTGGTCCCGTCGGCGTTGACGTTGCCGACCGTGATCATGTTGGGCAGGGCGAGGCCGCTCGGCGCCCGGCGTGAGCCGTCGAGGCGCGTGCCCGTGTTGCCCGCTGAGCACACGAACAGCACGTCGGGGTGGTTCTTCGCCGAGTACTCGACGTAGCGCTTGTAGGCGGCGGCGAGCTCGGGCGTGGCGTCGTTGATGCCCCACGAGCAGTTGATGATCTTGGCGCCGGCCTTGATCTGCTTCTGCATCGCGACGAGCTTGCCCATCGAAGAGCTGAAACCCGGCTCGGCGTCCTTCATCACGGCCGGGTCGTCCGTGGCGACGCTCGAAGAGGGCACCTGCTCGTCTCGGCCGTAGCTGATCCCGTAGATGTTGACGACGTCCACCTCGAGCTTGTCGCCCATGACCGAGGCGATGCCGGCGACTCCTCCGTTGTCCGGGTCGGCGGCAATGAGGTTGGTCACGCCGTTGCCGTGCGAGCCGTACGGGACGGGGGAGCCGTCATCGCGTGCCGCAGGCCCGATGAGCTGGTCTTCGTAGTTCGACGTGACGACCTTGGGCTTGCCGTCGTACTCGCCGGTCTCCCGGTAGAGGGGAGTGTCGAGGACGGCGACCTTGACCGGGGACAGCGGGATGCCTGCCGCGCGGACCACGTCCCACGCACGTTGCGTCCCGATGATCTGGTGGAGCCGGCCGGCTTCGGACGCGTAGAAGCCGTCGGCGAGCGGCGAGCACTGTACGCCCGCGACCTCGAGCGCGGCGTTCTGGTCCGGGAACGCGGATTCGACCGCGTCGTTCGCGTGGGCCGTCTCGAGCGCCGCCGAGAGGCCCGCCTCGTCCGTGGCGTCCGTCCGGATCTGGTAGAGCCCGACGTCGGCGACCTCTCCGACGACCTCGCCGCCCAACTCGTCGGCGACCTTCTCGGCGGCGGAGCGCTTCTCGCCGCTCTTGAGCGCCACCCAGAGCTGGTCGGGGGGCGTCAGGCCGTAGGCCTGCGTCGAGATGACGGTCGACGGCGGAGCGAACGAGACGCCGGGCGTGGCGGTGAACGCCTGGATGAGCGCGCCGATGAGGTAGAGACCGAAGCAGAGCCCGGCGACGAGGACGACGACGATGGCGACGACGAGCGCGATGGGCCAGCGGCGGCTGCGCTCAGGCGCGTCAGGCGCCGGCGGCGGGGGAACGGAGGGCGCGCTCCAGCCACGGGGCGGGGGCGGCGGGACAGCTCCCGCCGTGCTGGGGCCGTGGTCGTTCGCCATCTGCACTCCTCACGCGGACGTGTAGAGAGTATCGGCGGGTACGGTGGGCCGCTGAAACGCGCGCGACGCTCCGGCGCGCGTGGCCTAGTCGAGCCAGTGCACCTCGCCGCTCGCGAGCCGGTAGGCCGCGCCGATCACGGTGACGTCTCGCTCGGAGAATCCGGCGGCGTCGAACCACTCGCGCATCTCGGCGGTGGACTCGCGGACGTGCTCGT
>CAZCRB010000171.1:0-3177 GCA_964500985.1 uncultured Eubacteriales bacterium | reverse complement strand
AAGGCATCGGCCTCGGGCCTGCCGCTGATCACGTGGCCGAGCCGCGCCTATCGCGAGACGCTCGTCGATGACGCCACCGACACGCGGTCATCGGTCGAGGACAAGGAGCCGCAGCCCAAGTAGTCGGCCGGTGTCTGCGGGAATAGCACTCCTGTGCCGCGCGTAGCCGACGACGCGGCCGGACAGACCCTGCGAGGCCGCCGGTGGCGATGGACGAGAGAGCGATGCAGCAGGCCTCCGCCTGGCTCCGGGTCGGGTTCGAGGTCGCGTTCATCGTCTTCGTGATCGTCACCGCGCCTGTCGCGGCATTCCTGACTCCGCGCGCGGAACTCGAGCGCGTGACGCCGGTCTTCGCGGCCCTGATGGTCGCGATCGTGGCGTGGACCGCCTATGACCTGGTGCGGGTCGTCAGGGCACAACGAGCCGCTTCGGCCCAGACGCCGGCCCCGCCCGTCCGACTCGATGCGATCTGGGACCACGCGGACGACACGGCCGCCGCCCTGAGTCCCCCTCCCCTCGTCGGCGTGCGAGCGTTTGGCGGCTCGATCGAGGGCGCGCAGCTCCTGGACGGTCTGACGGGTCGCACGCGGGCCGTCGAGCTGGGCGAGCGGCGGGGCGACGTGGCCGACGCACTCGAGATGGCGATGTCCGCCTGTGGCCTCGCGCGATGCCCCCGGCTCTACTGGGCGCCCGGAGCCGGCCTCAATGCGGCGGTCGCCGGGACGCCCGAGAGCGCAGCGATCGTGCTCGGCGAGGAACTGCTCGCCACCCTTGGCGCAGAAGCGCTGCTCGGGGTGCTCGCGGACCTGCTCGTGCGCCTTGAGCCGGGGACGGTCCGAGGACTGCACAGCTGGGACCCGCCCGGCATCCTCGACAACGACCACCGCATGACCCCGGAGATCGCGGTCAGCGTCTACGCGGCGGCCGATGCCCAGGCGGTGCTGGCGCTGCGCGACACCGCGCCGCTCTTCTCGGCGTTGAGGGCGACGGCCGCTGCCGACCCGTACTTCCCCGGCCTGACGCCCGACCAGGCGCACCTCCTGTGGACATGGCCGAGCAGGTTCGCCCCGTTGGCGGGCGGCGATTCGGCGGCCGCCGAGGGCGACCCGGTCACCCTGTTCGCGGCAGGCGACGGCGAGCGGCTCGAGATGGCGCGCCTCAGACGCCTGACGCGCGCGCTCACCCAGGAAACGGAGGCTTCAGCTCATGGTTGACACGAGAATCGCACTCGCAGGCCTGTGGGTATCGGTGATGCTCACGTACCTGCTCGGAGACGTGATCCGCATCTTCGCGGGCGACTTCACCGCAGGCGAGATCAGCGGCGAGAAGGCGACCCAGGGCATGTGGCTGCTGATCGCCGCGATCATGCTCGTGCCGATCGTGATGATCGTCGTCTCGCTGCTGCTGCCCTTCCCGGCCGTTCGCTGGGTCAGCATCGTCGTGGCGGCTCTCGTGGTGGTGTTCAACCTGTTCGGCCTGCCCTATCCCGGTCACTACGACAACTTCCTGATTCTCGTGTCCTTTGTCTTCTGCGCCCTGATCGCGTGGTTCGCCTGGACCTGGCAACCGTGAGCGGGTCTACAATCTGAACTCACGGACACGCGCTCGCGCCGGAGCGCGACCCGGCAACCGTGACCAGGACCCACGACCTGCAGGAGGCACCGGCCGGGATGACCACGATTCTTGGAGTTCTGCTGCTGTCCGCGCTCGGACTCGGGATCGCCGCCGCGGTGAAGCGCTCACGGGCGCTGGCCTTTGGCGCTATCGGGGTGGCGGCCGTCTTCGCTGCGGGAGTCGTGCTCCTCGGAGCCGCGCTGCGCACGATGTAGCGCGCCTCGCCCCCCCGGCGCGAATCCGCGCAGGGCCGCCACATGACGAAGAACGGAGACGTCGATGGGCAAGCTCGTCTACTCGATGATCGAGTCCTTGGATGGCTACGTGGCCGACGCGGCCGGCAAGTTCGACTGGGCACGGCCTGACGAGGCTCTGCACACCTTCATCAACGACTTGGAGCGGTCCGCCGGCACCTACCTGTACGGCCGCCGGATGTATGAGGTGATGGCGGTATGGGAGACCTTGGACCGGTCGGGTCCGGTGCCGCCCTTCATCGAGGACTACGCCCGGATCTGGCGCGCCGCCGACAAGATCGTCTACTCGACCTCGCTCAGTGCGGTCTCCAGCGAACGAACCCGCCTCGAGCGCGCCTTCGATCCCGAGGAGATCCGGCGGATCAAGGCGGAGTCGGCTGCCGACATCTCGATCGGCGGCCCCGGCCTCGCATCCCAGGCGATCGCCGCCGGGCTGGTCGACGAGTTCCAGTTCTTCGTCACCCCGGTCGTGGTGGGCGGCGGCACGCCGTCTCTGCCGGCAGGGATCCGGTTCGACCTCGAGCTGGTCGATGAGCGCCGCTTCGGCAATGGCGTGGTGTATCTGAGGTACCGCTCCATCTCGGGTACCTAGAGAACGGCACCGACGGCGGCCAAGGGGGCATGGTATGCGGAGAATCATCACCACCACGTTCGTGACGCTCGACGGCGTGATGCAGGCGCCCGGAGGGCCCGAGGAAGACCCGTCCGACGGCTTCGCCTACGGCGGCTGGACCGCCGGGTCCGACTTCTGGGACGACGTGGCCGCCGGCGCCATGGATGCGATCATGAGCCAGCCGTTCGAGCTGCTGCTTGGACGCCGGACCTACGACATCTTCGCCTCGTACTGGCCCACCGCCACCAATGACCAAGAGGTGGCGGTGCCGTTCAATCGGACGGTCAAACACGTCGTGTCCCGCGAGCCGATCGAGTTGACCTGGCACAACTCCCGGTTGATCACGGGAGACGTCGTCCCGCAGTTGCGGCAGCTCAAGGAACAGGCCGGACCGGACCTGTGGGTGCACGGCAGCGGTGGCCTTATCCAGACACTGCTCGCGCACGACCTGATCGACCGGATGCTCGTGTGGACGTTCCCGCTGACGGTGGGCAGCGGCCGGCGCCTGTTCGCCGAGGGCACGCAGCCGCGGAGCATGCGGCTCACCGACGCCAAGATCGCGAAGACCGGCGTGATCATCGCCACCTACGAGCCCGACGGCCCGCTCCGCGTCGGGACCATCGGCGATGAGTGATTCCGCGAGCGCACCGCGCCGTCTGTCCGCGAAACTGACCGCGCTGTCGAGCGGCAAGCTGG
>CAZCRB010000170.1:0-3195 GCA_964500985.1 uncultured Eubacteriales bacterium | reverse complement strand
ACTCCATCACCTTGGTCGCCTCGGCAAGGTCGAGGCGGAAGATCCGGCGCACCGGCGGGATCTCGGAGAGCAGCATCACGACGAGCATGAGCACCACGATCTGCGCGATGCTCGCCGGGTAGATGTGGGCCCGCAGGGAGAAACCCTCGACGTCGAAGTAGGCGAACAGCCCATTGGCCGCCTGGATGCCGAGCCACAGCCCCAGGGGGATGGCGGCGAGCGCGAGTGCGAGGTTCTCGAGCGTGATCATCACCGTGAGCCGGACGTTGTCCTCGCCGATCGTGCGCATCGTGGCGATCTCGCGCGTCCGCTCCATGACGTTGGCCGTGAACGTCGTGAACACCACGACGAACGCGAGCGCCGCCCCAAAGCCGAGCAGCACCACGCCAAAGAAGTCGAAGAGCTGCAGCCACTGCTTGAGCTGGTCGACGTAGGCGGCCTTGACCTGCACGGAGGCGGCTCCGGGAATCTCGTAGATCTCGTCGCGGATGCGCAGGGCCCGGCGGGGATCGGCGTCGATGTAGAGCGCGTTGTAGCTGTCGACGGTCGAGCCCGTCAGCTGCGCCGCGGCGTCGAGCGAGAGGTAGGCGGGCTCACCCATCATCTCGTCGGAGAGCGCGCCGACGCGCAACGCCACCGGCTCGTCCACGAGCGGCGAGTCGACCTCCACCCGCGCGCCCGGCGCCACGCCGAGCCGCCCCGCCGTCGCGGTCGAGAGCACGAGGTCCCCGGCCGCGAGCGCTTCTGCCGGCGCGACGCCGCCGGCCGGATCGAAGCCGTGGAAGTCGGCCGCCGGGTTGGTCGCGGTCAGCACGACGTCTTCCTCTCCGCCGCCGGCCGTGAGCGTGACCGGCAGCATGAGAGCGACTTGCACGCGCTCGACGCCGGTGATGTTGCGGACCTCGGCGATGCGGGCGCTGCCGGCCGGGACGTCGAAGGCGGCCATGATGTCCCAGCGCTCGATGTCGGTGAAGGCCCTGTCGAGGATGTAGTCGATCGAGTCGAACATCGCGACGGTCGCCACGGAGAGCACCATCGCAAAGGCGATCCCGAGGACGGTGTAGAGGCTGCGCCGCTTGGCTCGGAAGATGTTGCGCAGCGGCACGCGGAACGTGAACGAGCGCGGGAGGAGCGGGGACAGGGCTCGCTCGATCACCGGGATGTGCCCGCCGGTCAGCGACGCGTTGGGGTCCGAGTGCATCGCCATCGCGGGCGCCAGCCGGGCCGACCGCCACGCCGGAACGGCCGCCGCCGCGATGCACGAGAACAGCGCGAGTGCCACGGCGACGGCGATGACCTGGGGGTAGAAGCCGTTGGTGATGAAGGGCAGGCCGAGCATCGACACGTACATGGACGCCACGCCCTGCGCCCCCCACAGCCCGAACCCGACCCCGATCACCGAGCCGCCGATCGCGATGAACAGCGCGATGGTGAGGTAGTGCCCGAGGATCTGCGTGTCGCTGTAGCCGAGCGCCTTGGCGAGCCCGATCTCCCCGCGCTGGGCCTGGACGAGACGCGACAGCGCGATGAACAGCGACATCGCGCTGATCGCCAGCACGAGCACCGGCAGCGACCGCGCCATCAGGCGGTTCTGCTCGAGCTCGGACTCGAGGCCCGCGTAGCTCGGCATGTCCGCGCGCATCTGGGTCGAGTCGAGCCCGTAGGGCCGCAGCTCGTCCTCGACCTGCTCGGCGAGGTCCTCGAGATCGGCGCCGGGCGCGGCCTTCACGGCGACCTCGTTGCCGGCGTGCGAGGTCCCGAAGAGGTGCTCGATGCCGCCTTGGGAGGTGTAGACGATCGCGAAGGTGCCGGGCGCGGGCAGCGTGCCTTCGCTCTGCATCCCGTAGAGGTTCTCCGGGTCGATGCCGATGCCGACGACGCGCATGCGCACCCGCTGGCCGCTGAGGAGCAGGGTGAGGCGGTCGCCGAGGTGCGTGCCGGTGTCGGAGGCGAACTGGGTGCTGAGCAGGATCTCGTCGTGGGCGGTCGGCGCGGGGAAGCGGCCCTCCTCGACGTGGATGGCGTTGAGCTCGGCCTGCGGTCCCACCGAGCTGGTGACGCGCGCCGTCGCCTGGTCGCCGTTGCGCAGCTCAAGCCCGACGTCGTTGACCGTGTAGACGAGCGCCTTCTCGACGCCGGGGATGCGCTCGACCGCCCGTGCCGCGGTCAGCGGGACCCGGTCGACTCGCACCGAGAAGTCTGCGAACCGCAGCGACTCGTAGGCGTGATCGAGTGACGCCTTGAGGTTGTAGTAGCCGTTCTGGAACGTGACGTAGCTCATGATGCCGATCGCGACGAGCGCCACGAGCGCGATGAGCTGCCCCTTGTGGGCGAGCAGGTCGCGCCACGCCTTGAGGGTCAGCATGCTCACGCCGCGTCGCCGGCTCACCAGCGCACGTCCTCCGGATCGACCGGCCGCTCGTTGACCTCCTGGGAGACGATGTGGCCGTCGCGCAGCTGCAGCACCCGGTCGGCGATGGCGGCGAGCGGCACGTTGTGCGTGACGAGCACCACGGCCGCGCCTTCCTTCTCGTTGATCTCGCGCAAGACCTTGAGCACGAGCTTGCCGGTCCGAAAGTCGAGGTTGCCCGTGGGCTCGTCTCCCAAGATGAGCTCGGGTGCCTTTGCCAGCGCGCGGGCCACGGCCACGCGCTGCTGCTCGCCGCCGGAGAGCTGCGCGGGGAAGTGGCCGGTCCGGTCGGCGAGGCCGACCTTTGCGAGCAGTTCGGCGGGCTCCAGGTCGGGGCCGTCCCCGTCGCGCTCGGCCAGCTCGAGGGCGAACCGGACGTTCTCCTCGGCGGTGAGGGTCGGGATGAGGTTGAAGAACTGGAAGACGAAACCGATGTGCTCCCGGCGAAACATCGTCAGCTCGCGGCGGTTCAGGTTCGAGATGTCGTGGGTGTCGAAGGTGATCGAGCCGCTCGTGGGCGTGTCGATGCCGCCGATGAGGTTCAGCAGCGTCGTCTTGCCCGAACCCGAGGGTCCGAGGATCGCGACGAACTCGCCGCGGTTGATGGTGAGCTCGTCGACGTGCAGCGCCTCGACCTCGACTTCGCCCATCTTGTAGACGCGGCGTACGTCGCGCATGACGATCAGGGGAGCGCTTGCTCCGGCAGGTGTCACGTGCGTGCTCCTTGGCCGCGGGGTCGCTTCGCTACATAGGTGCCCTGCGACGGCGAAGGCTAACTCGAGGTG
>CAZCRB010000169.1:0-3297 GCA_964500985.1 uncultured Eubacteriales bacterium | reverse complement strand
TACTACGTGCTGACGGGCGAGGACGGCTCCCAGACCTTCGCGACCAACTACGAGGACTTCCTCAAGGCGGTCAAGATCTACCGCGAGAAGTTCGTCAACAAGTGATCGTCGCGGCGGCCGGCCTCGCGCTAGACTTCTCAGCACGCCCCGCCGTCCGAGAGGATCACTGAGCCATGCCGCACCATCTGCGCCGGACCGACCGCGAAATCACCGATCCCGCTCGTATCGAGGCGCTGCTGACCGAGGGTCGCTACTGCACCATCGCGCTGGCAGACGACGACGGTCCCTACGCGGTCACGCTCAGCTATGGCTACGACCGGGCGGCAGCACGCCTCTACTTCCACTGCGCAGCCGAGGGCCGCAAGATCGACGCGATCACCCGCGACCCGCGCGCCTGCGCGACGGTGGTCGCGGACCGCGGCTACAAGCACGGCGAGTGCGCGCACCCGTTCGAGTCGGTGGTGCTGCACGGCACGATGCGCCTCATCACCGATGCGGACGAGAAGCTGCACGGACTCCGCGTCCTGGTGGAGCACCTCGAGGACATGCCCGACGCGTTCGCCGCGATGGGCTTCGACCAGCCGGGCCGCGTCGACGGAGTCACGGCGCTGGCGTTCGACATCGAGCGACGCGTCGCCAAGCAGGGCGAGTAGCCCCTCACGCGCCGAGGGCGGCAGGGGCGCCAAGGCGCTCCAGGGGTGCTGGGAGCGCCAGTGTCTCGACGCGCGGTCAGGGCAGCGCGAGGCGGTTCTTCAGCGTGTTGAACGTCGCGGCCTGAACGGAGGCGGTCCCCCCGAGCACGTAGCCGCCCGCGAGCTCCCGGTGGTCGTGCGACTCGAGCCACGTGCCGGTCTCGCCCGGCACCGCCCCGGGGGTGACGAGCACGAGTGCGCCACGGTTCGCGCCGGCCGCCGACCCGCCCGTGAGCGCGTCGGGCAACGTCGAGGCCATCACCGCGTGATCGACCCACAACAGGTGCTCGGACATCGCCTTGTCGGCGATCGTCGTGGCCGTCGAGTAGCGGTTGGCGCCTGACCAGCGCTCGGCCTTGAGCGCCGTGACGACCCCGCTGCTGACGGTCGCGGGACCGCCGCCGACGATCACGCGCTTGGGCGTCAGGTGCCAGATCGCGTCGCTTGTCGCCTTGGGCACCGAGCTCCCCTTCACGAGCAGGATCGGCGCCCTCTGCGCGGCGGCCACCGTCGAGAGCGCGAGCGCGTCGAAGAACTTGCCCGGGTCCTCGCCGTTGGCGACCAGCACCAGCTCGGGACGCCACATCGAATTCAAGTTCAGCTCCTTGGCTATCGCGGCCGCCAGGTCGTAGCGGTCGCCGGACAGCGCCACGCGCCTGACCTCGACGGCGTGCCCCGTCGAGGTGATCGCCGCCCGCACTTCGTTGACGCGCTTGTCGGGCACCGAGACCGGTCCGCCGACCACGTAGATGGTGACGTCACCGTTGGCAAGCGCGATCTCTTTGCTCGCCGCCAGCACGGAGGCCGGGGTTCTCGTCGAGCTGACGAGGAACAGGGGCGCGTTGTTGGCCGAGCACAGGGCACTGGCGGCCAGCGGATCGGCCGCCGCGCGGTCCTCGCCGGAAGCCAACACGATCGTGTTGACGGGATTCGCCATCCAGCCGCCATCCGAGACCCACGTCTTGTCGTGGGCGGAATCGTAGTAGGCCCGGGCGATGCCGACCGCGCACTCGTAGCGGTCCGCTCCCGAGAGGCGGGCGAGCGACGGGCTCACGTGGGAGAGCGTCGAATCGGCGGCCGGCGCGCTGATGCCGTTGAAGTCGATGTCGGTCGCCGTGCCCACGTCCGGACGGTTGTTGTACCACTCGCCCACCCACGCGCGGTTGCCGACCGGCATGAGCGAGAGCCGATACGTGTCTGCGGCCAGGCCGTAGGTTGCCCAGCGCCCCTCGTCGTTGGTCCACGTGCCGTCGACGAGCTCCCACTCCGCGCCGTTGAACCGGCAGACGCCGACATCGACGAAGTCGAGCGGCTCGCCGGTGAGCTCACTGGTGACGGTGCCGTGCAGGCTCACGAAGCGCCCGGTCAGGGCCGCGTTGACGCCGATGGTGGCGGTGCCGGCCGTGACCGAGACCGCGTTGGCGCTCGCGATGTCGGGCTTGTCGTTGTAGTACTCGTCGACGTAGCCGCCGTCAGCGTCGGGCGCGCGGTGGAACAGGAGGTGGTACGAGCCGTCGGCGAGGTCGTAGAGGAAGTACAGGCCGGTGGCGTCGGTCGTCGCGGAGCCGGCGTAGTCATGCGTCGTGGCATCGTAGGCGGTCACGGTGCAGCCGGCGATGGGCGCGGCGCCCATCGCCTCGGTGACCGTGCCGGATATCGACGCGATGGGGGACAGGACGGCATCGCAGGTGGCTGGGGCCATGCCTGCGGTGACGCTGATGCTCGACGCGCTCGCGATGTCGGGCTTGTCGTTGTAGTACTCGGACACGTACGCGCCGCTCCACTCCACGGACACGTCGGCGAAGCGCAGACGGTACGTTCCGGCCGGGAGCCCGCTGAACACGTAGCGCCCGTCGCTGACGGTCTGACGCGTGGCCTGGACCACCCAAGACGCGCTGGCGGCGTCCCAACGAAACGCGGTGACCTCGATCCCGCCGACAAAGGCACCGGTCGCCTTGTCGGTGAGACAGCCCTTGATCTGGCCGGTCGCGCGCACGAGCTGTTCGGTGATGGTCGCGGTGGCACCCGGCGCCACGGGCACATCGGTTCCCGCGTCCAGGGACCCCGCGTTGTGGTAGACCTCTTCGAGGTAGCGACCGGACGGGTCGTAGAAGCGGATGCGATACGTCCTGGCCGGCACCTCCCACCCGAAGTAGCCAAACGCCCCGCTGCCGCTTCCGAGCTGCTGGAACCACTGCGAGGTGCCCGCGTCCCAGTAGCGCAGGTCGATGCCGACCTCCGGGGCCGGCCACCCGTCGCCCGCATCGGTGAGCGTGCCCTCCAGGTACGTCACCGCCGCCGGTGCCGTCGCCGGCACGAGCAGCGCCACGATCAGCGCGGTGGTCAGGAGTGCGACGCGGCGCCGAACACGGCGCGAGAGAAGCGCGGACATCTCGATCCCTCCCCGGGGCGTGCCAGAAGCGGCGCCCGACACGTGCGAGGAATCGTATGCGGCTCAGGCGGTGCCGAGCTCACTGGGATACCTACCCTGCTCGCGCGCAAGGCTAGCGCATTGCGGTGAGCCTGCTACCCTCTCAAAGTGAAACGACCTCTTGAGGGAGCACCCGTGATCCAGAGCAAATCAGCGTACGACCCGCGCAGCCCC
>CAZCRB010000168.1:0-3302 GCA_964500985.1 uncultured Eubacteriales bacterium | reverse complement strand
ACGGCATCGAGCTCGCCCACGTCGATTTCGCCTACGGTCCCGAGGCACCCGTCCTCAAAGACGTCACGCTCGGCATCCCCAAGGGCAAGACCGTCGCCATCGTGGGTCCGTCGGGCTCGGGGAAGACGACCATCGTCGACCTGCTGCTCGGCGTTCTCGCGCCCACCGGCGGCGCCGTCGAGGTCGATGGGACCGCGCTGACCGACCTGAGCCTCCACGACTGGCGCAGCCGGATCGGCTACGTGGCCCAGGACAGCTCGTTCTTCCACGACACCGTGCGGCAGAACATCCGTTTTGGCTGTGCGGACGCGACCGATGAGCAGATCGCCAACGCGGCGCGTCTCGCGTTCGCCGACGGGTTCATCGGCAAGCTCCCCGAGGGATACGACACCATCATCGGCGACCGCGGCGTGCGCCTGTCGGGCGGCCAGCGCCAGCGCCTGGCTCTCGCGCGGGCCATCGTGCGCAACCCGGACATCCTCGTGCTCGACGAGGCGACCAGCGCGCTCGACTCGGAGTCCGAGGAGAAGATCCAGCGCGCCGTCGACCGCCTCGCCGAGTCGATGACCATCGTGATCGTCACGCACCGCTTCTCGACGGTGCGAAACGCCGATGTGATCCACTTCCTCGAGGCCGGTCGCGTGGTCGAGTCGGGCTCGTGGGACGAGCTCATCGCCAAGAACGGCCGGTTCGCCGAGCTCCAGGCGATGCAGAGTCTGGCGTAGCCGGTGTCGGAGACCAGCGACCGCAGCGTGCTCGACAAGGCCCGCGCCGCCCTGGCCGACGGCGGTCCGGTCCGGCTCGCCCGCATGGCGTGGGACCGCGCCTGCCACCCGGTGCTGCTCTGGCGCGACCGTACGTGGCTCGCGCGCCGCAACGCCGCCATCACGCTCGCGCGCCGCGCCAAGGGCCTGCCGGTCGTCCACGTCATCGGCGACAGTCACACGCACGTGTTCCGCGGCGTCTCGCCCTACGTCGTGACGTGGCTGGGAGCGGCCACCGCGTTCAATCTCGGTAAGGCCGGCAGCACCACGCAGTCCCACGAGAAGCTCGAGCAGGCCCTCGAGGCTGTGCGCGCCGATCGCGACCTCGTCGTGCTCGTCCTCGGTGAGATCGACGCGCGGATCCACGTCTACAACCAGCACATGAAGAGCGGCGGCACCACGAGCATGGAGTCGGTGATGGACGCGACGATCCAGCGCTACGGCGCGGTCGTGCTCGATCTTGCGGGCCGCGGCTACCGCGTCGCCGTGCACAGCGTGCCTTCTGCCGCTCACCAGGAGAACATCTACGAGTTCCCGTTCTACGCCGACGACGAGACCCGGTCCTGGATCGTGCGGGAGTTCAACGGGCGACTGTCGCAGTGGTGCACGGCCAACGGGATCGAGTACCTCGACCTGTATAGTGTCGTGAGCGACGAGCACGGCTTCATCCGCGGGGATCTCACGCAGGACGGGACCCACCTCGACGAGCGCGCGCTCCCGCTGTACCACGAGATGATCGAGCACCGGATGTTGCAGGAGAGCACCACGTGACCGGCAGCGACAACACAACGTGCGTCATCACCGGCGCGCTCGGGTTCCTTGGCAGCAGGATCGCCGCGGAGTTCGAGGCGGCCGGCTACCGGGTCGTGGGGCTGGGACGCGAGTGCGTGCCCGCCGACGGTCTCGACTCGCATCATCTCGCGGCGTACTCGTGCGTCGATCTGCCCAGCGATGAGCTCGAGCGCATCCTCGCTCAGGAACGGCCCGCCGTCATCGTGCACGCAGCCGGGCCGGCCTCCGTCGTCGGCTCGATGGAGGACCCCGCCGCGGACTTCGCCGGAACCGTGGGCGTGCTGGCAGCCCTGCTCGACGCGGTGCGCCGGGTCACGCCGCACTCCGCGGTCCTGATACTGTCGAGCGCCGCGGTCTACGGCGATCCGGCGAGCCTGCCGGTCTCCGAGTCCGCGCCGGTGGCGCCCGTGTCTCCCTACGGCTTCCACAAGGCGATGGCCGAGACCCTGCTTGCCGAGTACAGCTCCGTCTTCGGCGTGCCGACCGCCGCGCTGCGCGTCTTCTCCGCGTACGGCGCCGGCCTGCGCCGCCAGATCCTCTGGGACGTCTGCGAGAAGGCCGCCGCCGATCCGGTCGTGCGCCTCTTTGGCACCGGTGCGGAGTCGCGCGACTTCGTCCATGCCGCCGACGTCGCCCAGGCCGCCCGACTCGTGGCCGAGCGGGGCGCCTTGCGCGGAGAGGCCTACAACGTCGCAGCCGGCGAGGAGACGACGATCCGCTCGCTGGCCGAGCGTCTCGCCACCTGCGTGCGTCCGGACGCGACCATCGAGTTCACCGGCGTCGAGCGCGCAGGCGATCCCTCGCGCTGGGTCGCCGACATCGGCCGGCTCAGCGCGCTCGGCTTCGCGCCGCGCGTGGCGCTCGATGACGGTATCGCCGAGTACTGCACCTGGTACGGCGAGGTAGCGGGGGAGCGCGCGTGAGCGGCACCATCGGCCTGATCTGGCCCCAGACCGCTTCGATGTGGACCGCCGGCAACCTCTACTTCGAGAACCTGCTGCGCTCCATCGAGCTCGCGGGGCATCTCGACGAGATCGTGATCATCGAGCCCGAGGGCGGCTCGTTCGCCCGCCGCGGGGACACGCGGGTCCCGATCGTGACCTTCAAGCCCGAGGGCGCGGCGCCGGGCAAGGCCGCCGCGGTCGGGCGCCTCGTTCGCCGACAGCTCGGGACCGAACACCGCGCTGCTGCCGCCGCCGTGCGCCGCTCGGGTGTCGCATCGGTGTTCGGCGACGCGAACCTGATGACCCGCTTCGGCGTGCCGTGGGTCGGCTGGATCCCGGACTTCCAGCATCGAGAGGCGCCGCACTACTTCGACGAGCAGGAGATCGGTGTCCGCGACCGCGGCTACCGCCGCCTCGCCGAGATGGCGACCGCCGTGCTGCTCTCGAGCCAGGACGCGGCCGGGGATTTCGCACGCTTCGCGCCCGACCTGTCGCACAAGGCGCGCGTGGCGCCGTTCGTTTCACTGCTGCCCGATTCGTTCTACTCGCAGAGCGCGGCCCCGGTGGTGGCCAAGTACCACGCCGGCGAGAACTACCTCGTCGTGCCCAACCAGTGGTGGCGTCACAAGAACCACGAGGTCGCCATCCGCGCCGCCGGCCTGCTGCGTGACGAGGGCGTCGACGTGCGCTGGGTCTTCACGGGCGCGCTCGCGGACTACCGCGACCCCTCGCACATCTCCGACCTCCTGCAGCTCATCGCGCAGCTCGACCTGGGCGGGCGCATCACCATCGTCGGCAGCCT
>CAZCRB010000167.1:0-3324 GCA_964500985.1 uncultured Eubacteriales bacterium | reverse complement strand
CTCGTGATCAACGACGGCGGGTTCATCGACAACGGCATCGCCGGCGTCGAGTCGCACCATACCGGGCGCCACGTGCTCATGGTGACCGGCGACCTGCCTGCGCTGACGCCGGAGGCGATCGACGACTTCGTGGCGCAGTCTCTCGAGCGGCGGGCGGACTTCAGCTATCCGCTCGTGCGCGAGAGCGACATGCTGGAGCAGTTCCCCGGTTCCGAGCGCACCTTCGTCAAGATCAAGGGCGGCCCCATCACCGGCGGCAACATGATGGTTCTCACACCCGAGTTGGCGGAGGGCGCGCGCGAGATCGGCCAGCGCTTCTTCGACACGCGCAAGAGCCCGTTGAAGATGGCGCGCGTCGTCGGTCTGCGATTCGCCTTCAAGATGGCCACCGGCACGCTCGAGCCGGCCGACGTCGAGCGCAAGCTGGGACAGCTGCTCGGCGGCACGTGCGCGGCCATCTACACGACGCACGCGTCGATCGGCGCCGACATCGACAAGCCGCTCGACGTTGTGGTGGCCGAGCGCGTACTCTACGAGCGCATGAAGGGTAGGAACATCACCGAGGACGACGAATAGAGTCGTCGGGTGAGAGGTGCCCGCTATGGCGCTGGGGGGCGTCTACCGGGCGGTTGGCCGAACCAGCAAGGGGGATTCATGCACATCACGAAGGTCACGCTGCGACCAGTCGCCATGAACAAGGTAGTCGCCATCGCCAGCATCGTGATCGATGACTGCTTCGTGGTCCACGATCTGCGCGTCGTCAACGGCGACAAGGGCCTGTTCGTCGCGATGCCGTCACGCAAGCTGCCCAACGGCGACTTCCGCGACATCTGCCACCCGATCAACACGGATGCGCGCAACGCCATCCAGGAGTCGGTGCTTGAGCAGTTCGCTCAGGAGGGCGGCGTCGTCGCCTTCGAGGCGGCCGCCGAGCAGCAGCCGGCGATCTCGGCGGAGTTCTAGCCACTCCCGATCCCTGCTCCGTGCAGTACCGCACACGGCCCGTCCGCGTGCGGTTGACGCACGCCGCGCAGACTCCCGTATACTTTCGGCGCACTCTGGGGCATCGTCTAAAGGCAGGACTCGGGATTTTGGTTCCCGCTATCCAGGTTCGAATCCTGGTGCCCCAGCCACTGCACCTACCGGCACGCCAGTGCCGTTCACGACCGGGGGGAGCACGATTCCATGAGCGCCATCGCTCTGATCCTCGCCGCGGGCGAGGGAACCCGCATGAAGTCCGACAAGCCCAAGGTCGCGCACGAGGTGCTCGGCGTGCCCATGGTCGAGCTCGTGGTGCGCGCGGCGCGCGCGGCCGGATGCGAGCGCGTGGTCGCCATCACCGGTCACCGCGCGGCGCAGGTCGAGGAGCTGCTCGTCGGCGTCGAGAGCGTTCGCCAGGACGAGCAGCTCGGCACCGGCCACGCGGTGATGTGCGCCCGCGAGGCGCTCGCCGGCTTCCACGGGTCGCTTCTCGTGCTCTCGGGCGACACGCCGCTGATCACGCCCGACACCATCGCAGGGCTCGTCGCCATGCGGGAGACCTCGGGCGCGGCCGTGACGCTGCTGACCACGCGTCTGCCGGACCCCACCGGGTACGGGCGTATCGTCCGCGACCGCGAGGGCACGGTCGACCGCATCGTCGAGGAGAAGGACGCCTCGGCAGACGAGCGCGCGATCACCGAGGTCAACACCGGCACCTACTGCTTCGACGCGGCGGTGCTCTTCGCGCACCTCGACCGGCTCTCGTCGCAGAACGCCCAGGGCGAGTACTACCTCACCGACATGGTCGCGGTGTTCAACGACGAGGGGCTGACGGTCAGCGCGATGATGACCGACGACCCGTACCAGACGCTCGGCGTGAACTCGCGCATACAGCTCGCCGAGGCGAGCAAGGTCATGCAGGCGCGCATCAACCACGGGCACATGCTCGCGGGCGTCACGATGATCGACCCCGATCTCGTATGGATCGGTCCTGACGTCGAGATCGGGCGCGACACCGAAGTGCTTCCCCTGACGTTTCTGATGGGCGAGACGCGGGTGGGCAGCAACTGCGTGATCGGCCCGCAGGCGCGCATCACCGACTCGACCGTCGCCGACGGCGCGGTCGTCGACGCGAGTGTGGTGACCGGCGCGCTGGTCGGCCCCGGGGCCACGGTCGGCCCGGTCGCCTACCTGCGCCCCGGCGCCGTGCTGGAGGCGGGCGCCAAGGCCGGCACGAGCGTCGAGATCAAGAACTCGACCGTCGGCGAGGGCAGCAAGGTCCCGCACCTGTCCTACATCGGCGACGCGAGCATCGGCCGCGGGGTCAACATCGGCGCCGGCACGATCACGTGCAACTACGACGGCGCGAACAAGTTCGGCACCGAGATCGGCGACGGCGCGTTCATCGGCTCTGATACGATGCTGGTGGCCCCGGTTCGCATCGGAGCGGGCGCTGTCACCGGCGCCGCGAGCGCCATCACCCGTGACGTGCCCGATGACGCACTCGCCGTCGAGCGAAGCGACATCCGGATCGTCGAGGGCTGGGCCGCTCGGCAGCGGGAGAAGCGCCAACAGAAGTAGCACGGAATCGACATGAGGGAGCGTTGCAGCGATGGGTGAGACCGGCAAGCGCATGATGGTGTTCACCGGGACGAGCAATCCCGGGCTGGCCGAGGACGTAGCCCGCGTCCTCAACACCGAGCTCGGCAACGTCAAGATCCGCAAGTTCGCCAACGGCGAGATCTACGTACGCTTCCTCGAGTCGGTACGCGGTGCCGACGTGTTCCTCGTCCAGAGCGTCTGCTCGCCGGTCAACGACTCGCTGATGGAGCTGCTCATCATGGTCGACGCCGCCAAGCGTGCCTCGGCCGAGTCGATCACGGCGGTCATCCCGCACTACGGCTACGCGCGTCAGGACAAGAAGAGCGCCGCCCGCGAGCCGATCACGGCCAAGCTCGTCGCCGACCTGCTCACCACGGCCGGAGTCGACCGCGTGATCGCCATGGACCTGCACCAGGGTCAGATCCAGGGCTTCTTCAACCAGCCGGTCAACCACCTCACGGCGCTGCCGATCCTTGCGGACTACTTCGAGTCGCTGTCGCTCGAGAACTGCTGCGTCGTCTCGCCCGACGTCGGGCGCGCGAAGGCCTGCAAGAAGCTCGCGGACATGCTCGGTGCCGATCTCGCGATCATGCACAAGGGCCGCCCCGAGCATAACGTCGCCGAGATCACGCACGTCATCGGCAACGTCGAGGGCAAGACCTGCATCATGGCCGACGACATGATCGACACCGCCGGCTCCATCACCGAGGGCGCCAAGGCGCTCAAGAACGCCGGAGCGGC
>CAZCRB010000166.1:0-3338 GCA_964500985.1 uncultured Eubacteriales bacterium | reverse complement strand
TCCCAGCTCCGCACGCGCCGCGGCCTTGTCGCCGGGCGAGAAGACGTCGGTGTCGACCCCGTTGGGAATCACGCGAACCTCGGCGACGGTTTCGGCTACGCCGCTGCGCTCCACGAGATCGGCGAGCCACCGCGAGGGCGTCGCGAGATGCACGCGACCGCCCGCGAGCGCTGCGCGCTTGATCTGCGCGTTGCGCTCGCTCGCGTCGCGGCGGATGGGGATCGGCAGGCCAAGGTCGGGGCACTCGCCGCAGCCCTGCAGCCAGCGCTCGCACGTCATCGGATAGGCGCAGTGACCGGTGAGCAGCCACACGTCGTGCAGCGTGATGATCGTCGGCGCCTCGACGCTCAGTGCGGGGAGCGCGCGGATGTCGAAGTAGCCGCCGTGCAGGTTGTGCAGGTGGAGGATGTCGGGCCGACGCGGCGTCAGGTCGAGCAACCTGCGCGTGCCGGGGAAGTCGAAGTCCTCGAGCCCGCGCTGGATGCGCAGCATGTGGCCCGGGTCGGCGGCGGTGCGCAGCGCGCGATCGAGCGCCCAGCGCGCGCGTGACGGGTGCGCGTCGGCCGCGAGGCCATCGGCGGCGCCGGTCAGCGCGCGGGTCCAGGCCGGACGCTCCTCGTCGTTGGGGATCTCGACGACGTGGGGATCGGTGGTCCGCCTGCGCCCCACCGCGAGCCATGAATCGAGCCCCTGATCGCGGTACGCACGCATCAGGTCGTAGGCGACCTTCTCGGCGCCGCCTCCGGTCTCGGAGGGGCTCACCTGCAAGACGGTGAGGGGAGTGTCGGTCACCGGGGCTCCGGTTCGGCCGGGTTCGCAGCGGGTTCTTGCAGTTCAAGGTACCAGTCGAGATAGGCGTTCGCTTGGCGCTGCACGCTGAACCGAGCCGCGCGTTCGATGCCCGCGCGCGCCAGCGCTCCCCGGCGGGCGTCGTCGGTGGCGACCGATAGCGCCGCGGTCGCGAGGGCGCGGGCGTCGCCGACGGGCACGAGCAGCCCGGAGACGCCATCCTCGACCACCTCGGGCAGACCACCGGCATCCGTCGTGACCACCGGTGCGCCGCACGCCATCGCCTCAAGCACGGTGAGCCCGAAGCTCTCGGCGCGTGCGGGATGCAGGTACAGGTCGATCGCGCGGTAGAACTGCGCCATCCGGGCGGGTTCGCGAAGGAAGTCGACGTAGCGAACGAGCGGGCTGTCATCGTCTGCGGGCGCGGGTTCTCCGACGGCGACCAGCAGTACCTCGCGGTCGCGCAGCCCACCGGCGATCTGGGGCAGGGCCGCTTGCAGCGTATCGAACCCCTTGAAGGGACTGGAGACGCCACCGCGCGCCGCGAAACCGATGACGAGTGCGTCTGCGGGCAGCCCCAACTCGACGCGGGCCGCGGCGCGGTCGCCCGGGGAGAAGACGGAGGGGTCGACCCCGTTGGGGATCACGCGCAGCTCGGCGATCTCGGCGCCCATGGGGCTGCGCGAGACCAGATCGGCGAGCCACCGCGAGGGCGCGGCGACGTGCACCCGGCCGCCGCGCAACGCTTCGAGCTTGAGTCGGAAGTTCTCGTCGCTCGCGTCGCGTCGGATCGGGACGTAGCGATCGAGTGCCGGGCACCCGCCGCAGCCATCGAGCCAGCCCGGGCAGTCCAGCGGATGGGCGCAGTGGCCTGTCAGGAGCCAGACGTCGTGCAGGCTGATGATCGTGGGGACCCGGCGGCTCAGGCGCGGCAGCTCGCGGATATCGAAGTAGGCGCCGTGAAGGTTGTGCAGGTGAAGGACGTGCGGCATGCGAGGGGGCAGCTCGAGCAGGTGCGCGGTGCCCGGCGCGTCGAAGTCCTCGAGTCCGTCCATGACGCGACGGTAGCGTCCGGGTTCGGCCAAGAAGCGTGCGGCTCGCTGCAACGAGCGGGGCAGGGCCGGTGTCGCGGCCGGGTCGGCCAGACCGGCGGCCCCGAGCACCGCGCGCGCCCAGCGGCTCCGGTGCGCGGTGTTGGGGATCTGGAGGCTGTGGGGGAACCGGCCGTGGTCGGCTCCCAGCGCAAGCCAGGCGTCCGCTCCCGCGTCGAGGTAGCGCAGGTGCAGGTCGGACGCGACCTTCTCGGCGCCGCCTCCCACGTCGTTGGGGCTGACCTGCAGGATGGTGAGGTCAGCGGCCTGCATCGAACCAGCCCTCCAGAAGCGAGTGGAACGCCTCGCCGTTGATGTTCTCGGTGTGGCAGCGGGGGATGGCGTAGCGGTCGGCCCAGGGCACGACCGTGCCGAACAGCGTGGTGAACGCGCCGGTGAAGCCGGCGTCGCGGGCCGCGTCGGCCGACACGGTGTCGAAATCACCGGGCCCGCCGTGCGGGTAGCTCAACACGCTGACCGGATGCCCGGCCAGCCGCTCGAGCGCGCGCTTGCCGCCGCCGATCTCCTCTCGCTGCGCGTCGGGGCCGAGCGCGGAGAGCAGCGCGTGGTTCACGGTGTGCGCGCCGATCTCGACGGTCCCGCCGGCCTCAAGCTCGGCCAGGTCCGCGGGGGACAGGAGCCGAGCGTCGCGCTCGGCGGGTGCGGGGGCGCCCAGCAGCTCGCTCAGCTCGGTGAGCGCACGCGCGCGGCCCTGTGGGGCGAGCGAGCGAAGCCAGTCGGCGAGAGCGAGGAACAGGCGGTGCCGGTCGGTCGGCGGCGGGTCGAGCACCGTCCAGCCCGCGTGCCGGGCCACGTCGTCCGACTCCCACGCCAAAGCGTTCGAGAGCGACGCGACGAAGCGGCACGAGACGCCTTCGAGCTCGAGGTGGGGAGGCAGGACACTCGGTGAGAACACGAGGTCCTGCAGCCGGTCCCACCAGTACGCCTCGCCGGACTCGAGCGGGCCGCTCGCCAGAAACGCCGTCGCGCGAACGCCGTTGTCCGCCAGTATCGGTTTGGCGTTGGTCAGGTTGTCGGCGTAGCCGTCGTCGAGGGTGACGACGACGGCGCGCCGGGGGAGCCGTCCACCCGTGCGCATAGCGTCGACGAGCTCGGTGGCGGTGAGCGTCTCGTAGTGGGCGGCGAGCACCGCCATCTGCTCGGCGAAGTGAGCGGTGCTCACGGCGAGCAGCTGCGGGTCGGAGTCGAGGTCGGCGACGCGGTGGTAGGTGAGGGCGATCGCGCATCCGCGCAGGCCGGCGCGCGTGTGGCGCCAGCGGTCGCCGACTGCGGATTTCAGTCCGCGAAGACTCACGCGGGCGCCTTGACCGCGTCGATGGCCACGATCAGCTCGTAGTCGCGTTCGCGGGCGTCGAGCTCACGCGGGCGGAGCTTCTCGGTGACGATGCCTTCGAGCAGGCATATCGAGGTCAGCGCGTTGCCGTAGGCGACGACCTC
>CAZCRB010000165.1:0-3396 GCA_964500985.1 uncultured Eubacteriales bacterium | reverse complement strand
ACCACCGACTCCGAGGTGATCGCGACCCTCATCGGCGCGTTCACCCAGCAGCACCACCACATCCGCGACGGCATCCGCGAGACGATGAAGCTCATCAGCGGCGCCTACGCGGTGGTCCTCACGACCGAGGAGGCGCTCTACGCCTTCCGCGATCCGCACGGTGTGCGCCCGCTCGTGCTCGGCAAGCTGCCCGAGGAGCACGGCTGGGTCGTGGCGAGCGAGACCTGCGCGCTCGACATCGTGGGCGCCGAGTACATTCGCGACATCGAGCCCGGCGAGGCGATCAAGATCTCGGCCGAGGGCGTCGACGCGTTCCAGGCCGTGCCCGCCGAGAAGCGCTCGCTGTGCATGTTCGAGTTCGTCTACTTCGCGCGTCCGGACTCCGAGATGCTCGACTGCTCGCTGTACGAGGCCCGCCGCCGCATGGGCGAGGCGCTCGCGCACGAGGCCCCCGCCGACGCCGACTTCGTCATCGGCGTGCCGGACTCCGGCATCCCGGCCGCGACCGGCTTCGCGCACGAGAGCGGGCTGCCCTACGGCGAGGGGCTCGCCAAGAACCGCTACGTGGGCCGCACGTTCATCTCGCCGTCGCAGACCCTGCGCCAGCAGGGCATCCGCCTGAAGCTCAACCCGCTCAAGCACGCGATCAAGGGCAAGCGTCTCGTCGTCGTCGACGACTCGATCGTGCGGGGCAACACCACCAAGAAGCTCGTCGCGCTGCTGCGCGAGGCCGGTGCCGCCGAGGTGCACATGCGCATCACGTCGCCGCCGGTCGTGTGGCCGTGCTTCTACGGCATCGACACCGACACCCAAGAGCAGCTCATCGGCTCGTCGCACACCGTCGAGGAGATCCGCGACCACATCGGGGCGGATTCGCTCGCGTACCTGTCGCTCGACGGCATGGTGGCCGCCACCGGCGCCGACAAGGCCGACTTCTGCCTCGCGTGCTTCGACGGCGCCTACCCGATCGACATCCCCGCCAGCATCCGAGAGGGCAAGATGGCCCTCGAGGGCCGCGGGTAGGGAGGCGCATTGGTCGTCCGCCGTGAAGAGCGCGCCATCTCGCCGCGCCCCGTACCGGTCCTGACGCCGCTGCTCGTCTTCTTCGGGTTGATACTGCTCAAGGTGTGGGCCGTCCGATGGTTCGCCTTGGGTGCCGCCAACCCGGTTGCCGCCTTGCTGCTCGACGGCGGGATCGTCCTGCTCGCCTTGGCGCTGGCCGCGATGGCGTTTCCCCGTGGCCGGCTGTGGGCGTACTGGGGCGTCGACGTGCTGGCGACGCTGCTTCTCGTCGCCACCGCCGTCTACGTCGCCCAGTTCGAGCAGGTTCCGACCGCGGACACGCTCGCGCTCGCCGGTCAGCTCGGCACCGTTGCCGACAGCGTCTGGGCGCTGCTGCGCCCCGCGTACCTGCTCTTCGCGCTCGACGTCGTCGGGCTCGCCGTCGTCCTGGCGCTCACCGCGCGCAACCGCACGCGCGTGCCCGCCCGGTTCGACCGGCGGCTCGTCGCCGTGGCCACGGTCGGCGCGGTGTGGAGCGGCGCCGTGGTCATCGCGCTGCTCGCGGCCGGGCCCATCGCCGATTCGGTCGCGGGCGCGAGCCACAAGGGCCTGATCGCCTACGAGCTCGTCGGCGGTGGCATCGCCGATGCCGCGGAGCGCGAGGGGACGGCAGCGCAGCAAGACGGCGACGACCCGGAGCCCGTCGACTACGCCGACCCTGCCTCGGTCCAGCGCGAGATCGACCGGCTGCTCGGTGCGCGCGAGGCCACGCGCGTCGCCGGAGCGCCCGAGCCGGGCGCGTTCGCCGGCAAGAACGTGTTGCTGATCCAGGCCGAGGCGCTGCAGTCCTTCGTCGTCGGGGCCGAGGTCGGTGGCGAAGAGGTCACGCCCAACCTCAACGACCTCGTCGCCGAGTCGTGGTTCGCGCCGGTGACGATGACCCAGATCGGCAAGGGCAACACCTCCGATGCCGAGTTCGTCGCGAACACCTCGCTGCTCACGCGCCGCCAGGTCCCGGCCTCGGTGGCGTGGGAGACCAAGGCGGTGCCCTCGCTCGCACGCACGCTCAACGATCAGGGCTACGACACGCAGACCATGCACGCCAACGTCGTCACCTACTGGAACCGCGACCAGCTCTACCCCATGCTCGGCTTCGACCGCTACCGCGACGCCGGGTTCTTCGGTGCCGACGACGTGCTCGGGATGGGCGCCTCGGACAAGGTGTTCTTCAGAAAGGCGCTCCCCAAGCTCGAGGCGCTCGACGAGGCCGGCACGCCGTTCTACGCCCACCTGGTCGAGCTCTCGGCGCACCACCCGTTCAAGAAGGTCTCCACCCGCAGCGACCTGCAGCTGCCCGGTGCGCTCGAAGACACCACGCTGGGCCGCTACCTGCGCGCGCAGAACTACGCCGACGAGCAGCTCGGCGCCGCCATCCAGCGCCTCAAAGACGACGGCCTGTGGGAGGACACGGTGGTGGTCGTCTACGGCGACCACTTCGGCCTCACGCTCTCGGAGCTCTCCGCCGACGAGCTCGCGTACCTCAAAGACGCGACCGGCCGCGACTACACGGTCGCCGAGCACTTCCGCGTCCCGCTCATCGTCCACGTGCCCGGACAGACCAAGGGCGCCAGGCTCGCCGGCACCTACGGCCAGATCGACATCATGCCCACGGTGGCCGAGCTGCTCGGCATCGACATGTCCGAGCGGGTCCACTTCGGGCGCAGCGTCTTCGTGGGCGGCTCGCCCGTCCAGCCGATCCGCTACTACGCGCCGGAGGGCACGTTCGCCACCGACGAGCTGTTCTTCCGCCCCGGGATGGGCTACGACGACGCCACCGTGCGCCTCATGGACGGCGCCGACGCCCCCCGCGACCGCGTCACCAAGGCTCAGTACGAGAAGGCCCTGGCGCTGCTCGCGGTCAACGAGGCGTACCTGGCGGCGTTGCCCGAGCGCTCGGCGTCCCCGACCGGAACTCCGTAGAACGCCGGTGACCATCCTCAACGCCCTGCTCACCGGCGCGCGCCTCGCGCTGGGCTTCAACCCTCTCGTCGCGATCGTCACCGCGGCGGTCGGCGGCGCGCTGCTCTCGCGGGCGCACGGCGGCCGGTCGTCGGCGTTCGCGTGGGGCACCGTCGTGCTGGGCTGGCTGCTCGGAGACGGTCTGCGCGTGCTCGCACGCGCCCGCGACCTGGCCGACGGGCTCGGGGCCGGCGCGGCGGCGACCGCTTCTGCGGCCCCGCCGGTGGCCGCGATCTGGGTCGCGCTCGCGCTGTGGGCGCTCGGCGGGTTCGCGATCGGCTACGCGCTGCCGGCCGTTGTCGGCGCTGCCGTCGGGCGGCGCGTCGTGTGGGGCACCGGGTGGCTCGCCGGCGGCGCCGTGGGTGCCTCGACGGC
>CAZCRB010000164.1:0-3397 GCA_964500985.1 uncultured Eubacteriales bacterium | reverse complement strand
TCGATGACGGCTCGTGGATCCGGCCCTCGCTGGACTACAAGAAGTACCAGGGCTCGCTGTGGCAGGTCCACCTGCTCGGCGAGTTGTGGGCGGACGGCGGCGACCCGCGCGTGGCCCGCGCGGCGGACTACGCCTTCTCGCGACAGCTGCCGGACGGCTCGTGGAGCGCGTCGAACATGCGCAAGGAGGGCTCGATACCCTGCCTCACCGCGAATGTGGCACGCGCACTGGCTCGCATGGGCTGGGCCGACGACGAGCGCGTCCTCGCGGCGCTCTCCCACATCGTGGATCTGTACCGCGCGCTCGGGATCATCGACTGCGAACAGGGGCTCGAGTACCAGCTCAACGGCTACTGTCACATGCTCACCGTCAAAGAGCTGCTGTTTCTCGCCGAGGTCGCGCCGTCAAAGTGGCCGGATGGTGCCTCCGAGCTCAGGGACGAGTGCGTCGCCAAGCTGCGCGAGAAGTCCGTTCTGTCGAGCCTCCCGGCCGAATCCAAGGAGTTCAACGAGCGGATCTGGACGACGCCTGCCAGCGAGAGAGCAGGCGTCCGAGAGAGCTTCCTGGCCGAGCACCCCGAGCTGCACTTCAAGGACAAGCCGGGCTGGAAGCGCTTCGGCTACCCGCTCTCGTACAACTCGGATGCGCTCGAGGCGCTGTGGGCGCTGATGCGCATCGGGGAGCCGGCGCGTCCCGAGTACACGGCAGCCATCGAGCTCGTCCGCAGCGCGGCTGACAAGCGGATGCGATGGGCGCTCAAGAACACCTTCAACGGCAAGATGCTCGCCGACGTCGAGGCCAAAGGCGAGCCGAGCAAATGGCTGACGCTGCGGGCGCTGCAGGTCCTGTCGTGGGCCGAAGCGGGCTAGCCGATCAGCGGCAACGCCCACTGCAGCACCCACAAGGCGCCCATCCCCACCGCGAGCGTCACGAGGACGTTCTTGGTGCGCCACGCCGCGACCAGCGCGAGCACCGCCGCGATCGTGCGCGCGGGCGCCGGCGAGTAGACGCTCCCCTCGTGCACGTAGAGCGCGCCGGGCACGACGAGCGCGGTCAGCGCGGCGACCGGCACGTGGCGGAGCAGCCGCTCGAGCCAGGCCGGGTGCGGCACGCGCCCGTGCAGGATGATCGGCAGGCTGCGCATCGACCACGTGCCGAGGGCGAGCACCACGATCAGCAGCCAGAACTGCGCGACCTGGCTCATCGCCGCTCACCCGCCTGCGGCCGGTCCAGCCACGCCCCGGTCCCCATGCCCAGCAGGATCGCGACGATCAGCCCGCTCTGCAGCGGCATCAGCGGTACGAGCAGGGCGGCCGCCACGCCGGTGACGACGGCGACGCTCACGGCGGTCCGGTCCTTGAGCGCCGGCGCCAGCATCGCCAGGAACACGAGGGGCACGGCGAACTCGAGCCCCCACGACGCCGGGATGAACGGCCCGAGAAGCGCGCCGGCGATGCTCGAGATCTGCCAGACGATCCACAGCGCGATGCCGCCGCCGGCGTAGTAGCCGATGGCGCTCACGTCGTCTCGGAAGCGGCCGTCCGTCATCGTCGACGCGTAGTTCTGGTCCACGAGCATGTAGCCGAGGATCGGACGCAGCCAGCCGGGTGCGTCGGCGAGCAGCGGCGCGATGGACACGCTGTAGATGAACATGCGCGCGTTGATGACCAGCGCCGTGGCAAGCGCGACCCACAGCGGGGCCCCGCTCCCGAATATCGTGGTCGCGGCGATCTGCGAGGCGCCGGCGAAGACGACGACCGACATGCCAATCGCCTCGGCAAGGCCGAATCCCGCCTGGATCACCGCAGCGCCCGCAACAAGACCAAAGGGAACGACGCCCACGAGGATAGGCGCGACGCCTTTGGCCCCGGCGATGAGACTGTGTCGCGTTCGTGACATGCCGCCACTATGGCGCATCGGCGGCCCTCTCGGCGGCGTACCCGTCGAGCAGCACGCGCACGGTGCGCGCGAAGGACTCCTCGGTGAACTCGACGCGCGGGACGCCCGCCCCCTCTATCGCCGGGTAGTTGGTGGTCAGCATCGCGTGGCCGAACGAAAGCGCGAACACCGCCTCGAACAGCGCGCTCGCATCGGCATCCGAGAGGCCCTGGGCGACGAGGAAGCGCAGCGGGCCTTCGATGTACATCGCTGTCGCCTCCGAAGACGTCGGCGGATGGGCGACCATCAGCGGCAGGACGTTGGGGTGGGCGATGAGCGCACGCCGGAACCCGAGCACGGCCGCCGCGACGGTGTCTTGCCACGAGCCCGACGGCGGCTGTGACGGCGCCTGCGCCGTGAGACTCAGCTCCACCACGCCGTCGAGCAGTGCCTGCTTGTTGGGTACGTGATGGTAGATCGACATCGCCTCGACACCCAGCTCGCGCGCCAGGCGGCGCATGGACAGGGCCTCGGCACCCTGGGTGTCGATGATGCCGAGGGCCACCGAGAGGATCTCGTCGCGTGTGAGGGGCGTTGTGCGTTTGGCAGCCACGGGCGGACCTTTCGGGTCGGTGTTGACCCTTACAGTGTACGGTGATATACCTTACAGCGTAAGACTAACACAGGCATGGCGAATGAGGGAGCTGCGGGATGGGCGGAATCTTGGTAGACATCGTCAAGTGGGCCGTGGTGGCGGTTCTCGTGCTGATCGCGGTGCTGGTGCTCGGTCTGGTGCTCGTGCCGCCGGCGACGCGCTGGTTCACCGACTCCTGGGGCGCCACCCCGGAGGAGACGCGCGCGAGCCTGCCCGGCGACGACGCCATCCCCGCCACGCGCGAGATATCGACCAAGGCGATCACGATCGACGCGCCCCCCGCGACCGTGTACGCGCTGATCCAGCAGATGGGTCAGCACCGTGCCGGCTGGTACGGCTGGGACTGGTTCTACAACGCGACGAACTCCTCGGACTTCGTCGACGGACACTACTCGCGGCGCATCGTGCCCGAGCTGCAGGGCGTCGTGGCCGGCGACACGATCAACATCAACGACATGGTCGCCTACAAGGTGCTTCAGGCCGACCGGGACCGCGCGCTCGTGCTGGCCGCCGGCAGCCTGACCGACGAGCAGCTCGCCGGCGCCTCGATGCCCGAGACCTGGACCGCCAACACGATGGCGTGGGTGGTCAAGCCGACCGCGGACGGTGGCACGCGCCTGCTGCTGCGCATGCGCGCGGACGGGACCGAGACCGGCTTCGCGCGTTGGATCTGGAACGGGCCGCTCAACTTTGGCGGCGCGCTGTTCTCGCGCAAGACGATGGTGGGGATCAAGCGGGTGGCGGAGTCGCTGGAGCAGTAGGCGCGCCGGCGACCAGCGGCTCCGGCCGAGCGGCCGGGCGAGCGGCCCGGCGGCCGGCAGCAAGGATTATCACGATTGAAACCCGACAGAAACCGCGCACTGG
>CAZCRB010000163.1:0-3399 GCA_964500985.1 uncultured Eubacteriales bacterium | reverse complement strand
CCGGTAGGCGATCGTCTTGGGGAAGATGCGAGTGATGAAGTCGGTGGCCTTCATGCGGACTAGCGATCCTCGCCATTCGCTGCAGTGCGGCGGTCCCGGCGGAACAGCGCCACGACCTCCTCGCGCGTGACTGCCCCCGTCGCCAGAACCATGCCCGCATAGACCGCGAGTCCTCCGAAGCAGGCGAACGGCAGCACTACCAGTGGATACTTGTCGGGAATCGACATCAGCAGGAACAGGACCACTGCGGCGCCCGCGGCCTTGGCAACAGGCACCGGCTCCGCCAACCGACGGAAGTAGTGCCATGTCATGGCGCCCGAGATCAGAAGCCCCGAGCCGGCGGCCACGAGACTGGCGATCGCCGTCCCGACCAATCCTCCGCCCGGAATCAGGAGTGCGCCGGCGACCAGCTGTATGGGGATGCACGTCAACCATACGGCCATCGCCGCGTAGGGCCGCCCTTTGGCCGTGATGGCGGCAGTGAAAGACGCGACTATCGCGAGCATCGTCTGCGCCACTGTTGCCCAAACGAGCGCACCGGCCGCCACGGTGTACGAAGCAGGGAACACGAAGTCGAGCAGTTCGCCCGGCACCGCGGCTACGATCGCAACCACCGGCATCGCGGTCACGAACAGGAACGTGGTCGAGCGGGCGACAGCCTTGCCCGCTTCCTCGCGCCCGTGATTGCGCAACGCGCGAGTGACGATTGGGAGCAGCGTGATCGAGAACGCAGTGAACAAGAAGAACGGCGTGCGCGAGATGCTCGCCATGCCGGAGTAGAACCCCACATCATCACTGGCTGGGAAGTAGGCCTTCAGCTGGAGCAGGTCGAGGTTGACCAGAGCCGCCTGGCCGATCGCCAAGATCATGAGCGGAGCAGCGAACGCCAGCAGGGCGCGGCTCGCGGGGTTCGCACTGCCGGTTCTCGGTCGAACGAAGTGCCACGAGACCGCCGCGGCGAGCGCAAGCGACAGCGCGAAGCCGATCAACACCCCGTACACAGCGGTTCCGAGAAGGACAAGCACGACTGCAAACACAACTCGGGTCGCCGAATAGAGGATGTTGAGCCAGGACTGCGTCACGAAACGATGGGTTCCGTTGAAGTAGCTCAGGAGAACCTGGAAGGCGCCCATCAGCGGAATCAGCGGAGCGGCTACCCAGAAGTACGGGACAAGGTTGGGGTCGTTGAGCAAGCCGGCCCACAGCGGAGCGCCGAGACAGAAGACCGCGACGATCCCTGCCGAGATGAGCCACTGGAGCTTCATGGACGTGCGCAAGATCGGGTACGTCAGTTCGTCATCGCTGTCTGCGATGAACCTTGATGTCGCTTGGGGTAGTCCTCCGGAAAGCAGCGCTCTGGCGATGTTGGTCACGTTCATCATGATGCCGAGAAGGCCGTACAACGCCGGATTGCCGAGCAAGTACACCATTGCGATGTTGATGGCGTAGCCCGATAGGATGAACGCGACGCGCGCGATCATCTGATACAGGGTTCCCTTGCCCATCGTATCTTGTCGCACGAGATCCGCCGGCCTACCGCGCAAGCGGGTTGACCACCCGCGCGCCATCGTGACGGGTACGACATCGCAAGGAGGCTGCGACTGCGGCGCCCCCGCGGTCGATGGCGCTGGCGTTCATGAGCGCGGCAGGCCTGATCATGACGCCCCCGTCTCGTTGCGCAGCAGCCGGGCGACAAGCGCAGCAGGGATGTCCACGGTCGCACGAATCGCCGCATTGCCCTGCGCTAGTCTCTCACGGATCGCGCGCTCCTCGGCAAGGCAGGCGTCCACCGTGGTGACGAACTGATTCCGCTCGAGCGGGCAGTCCATGGAGTCCACGGGAATCGTGAACCGCTCGAGCCCCGCGCCGCGCATGAAGCGCGTGACCTTCCCCTGATAGGCGAGACCGACCATGGGTGTCTCGGCGACGTGGGCGAGGATGAGCGAGTGCAGCGGGACGCCCACCAGCATGCGCGAGCCGGCGATGAGGGCGAGGACCTCCCGGGGGCGGTCGGAGACGAAGATGCTCGCCGAGTCCTTGTGCGCCATGCGCTCGAGGACGTCGCGGCAGACCTGGTCGTCTCGGGAGGAGAACTCCTTCTTCAGGTAGCCGGTGGTTCCCTCCGCGGGTCCGATCGCCGAGTACATGGGCAGGAAGACGACCTCGCAGCCATGCGCTTCGACGAGGTGGTCCGCGACCTCGGCCAGCAGCGACTTGAAGCGGTCGAGCTTCTCGCCGTAGCCGGCGGGCAGCAGGCCGAGCCGCTTGCGCAGCGCGAACGGCAGGACCGTGTTGCCGTAGTGGAAGACCCGCCGGGGAGCGATGATGACGCGGTTGACGCGCTCGGGCGCGGGCTGCGGCGCGCGCAGCGAGAACGCGACGTCGCCGGTGGCTTCGAGCGCGAGACCCGCGGGCGCGAGCGGGGCGAGCTCGGCGACGCTCTCGGGGTCGCGCAGGAACGCGAGCGTCGTGCGTTTCAGCGCGCCGCGCACGAGCGCGCGGCTGGTCGCGCGCATGAAGCCGCTCGCGACGCCGTAGAGCGCGACGGGCGTGCGGAACCAGCGCGCGAGGAACGCCGCCGAAGTGTTGACGAGCACTGCCATCGAGGTCGCGTCAGTGAAGAGCGTGCCGCCACCCAGAACGACGAGGTCGGCGGTGCGGATCTCGCGCACGTAGGCGCGCAGGCCGAAGCGGCGCGCGGTCACGCTCTCGTAGAGCGACTCGGTGTGGGCGGGGTCGTCCGAGAGGATCACGATCTGCGCGTCCGGGATCTCGCGGCGGATCGCATCGACGGTGGCCGTGATGATCGCGAGGTCGCCCAGATTCGATCCGGACGCCTCCCAGATCTTGTTCTTCCAGAGCAGGATGCGAGGACTGCTCACGGCGCCGCACCCTCCAGCACGTCGTCGAGGATCGGCGAGAGCCGCTCGAGGGTGAAGTCCGACAGCTCGATCATCCGCTCCTCTTGTCCTGACAGCTTCACGAACTCGGCGACCTTGTCGTCGTAGCTCACGACCGCGAGCGGCACCCCCATCATCGTCCCGAGGATGACCGCATGCAGCCTCGAGAGCACCAGCGCGTCGCACGCGCCGAGCAGTGCCATGTACGCAGCGGGGTCGGGATACGTCTCCAGGAGCGAGAACCAGCCCGGGTCACCCAGCCCCTCGCGCAGGCGCCGGCCGAAGTCGAGGTCGTCCTCGAGGTGCCTGTCGGGGTGCTGGCTGATGGGCAGGAAGAGCACGTCGCAGCCGCGCTCGTCGTGCAGGTGGCGAGCCAGCCGCGCGGCCTCTTCGAGCGTGCGGTCGTTGTCGACCGCGGGATCCCCCACCCAGCGGAAGTTGAGCCCCACGAGCGGCCGCGTGCGCGAGGCCCGCGGCGAGGCGCCGGACGCGAGCAGCA
>CAZCRB010000162.1:0-3408 GCA_964500985.1 uncultured Eubacteriales bacterium | reverse complement strand
CGGATCACGTCGCGCGACACCCCGGCGTCCTCGGGCGTCCCGGGGCCGGGCGAGATCACGATGCCGGCGGGCGCGAGGCCCAACGCGTCGGTGGCGGTGAGGGTGTCGTTGCGGCGGACCTCGACCTCGGCGCCGAGCGCCGCCAGCAGCTGCACGAGGTTGTAGGTGAACGAGTCGTAGTTGTCGATGACCAGGATCATTGCGAGACCTCCGTGCCGGTGCGCTCGCTTGCGCGCATGCCCTCGGCCAGCTCGAGCGCCGTATGAAGCGCCTTGGCCTTGTGCAGGCACTCCTCGTACTCCTTGGCGGGGTCGGAGTCGGCGACGATGCCGGCGCCGGACTGCAGGTAGGCGCGGCCGTGAGCGAGCACGAACGTGCGGATCGTGATGCACATGTCCATCGCGCCATCGAGCCCGAAGTAGCCGACCGTGCCGGCGTAGGGCCCACGCACGCCCGGCTCCAGCTCGCCGATGAGCTCCATCGCGCGCACCTTGGGCGCGCCCGAGACGGTACCGGCCGGGAACGTCGCCTCGAGCGCATCGACCGCGTCCTTGCCCGCGGCGAGGGTGCCGGTGACGTTGCTGACGATGTGCATCACGTGGCTGTAGTACTCGACCTCCATCAGCTCGTCGACCTTGACGCTGCCCGGCGCGCTGACGCGGCCCAGATCGTTGCGGCCCAGGTCCACGAGCATGACGTGCTCGGCGCGCTCCTTCTCGTCCGCGAGCAGGTCGGCGCGCAGGCGACCGTCCTCGGTGGCGTCGGCGCCGCGCGGCCGGGTGCCGGCGAGCGGTCGGGTGAGCACCTGGTCGCCCTCGACGCGCACGAGCGGCTCGGGGCTCGATCCCACGAGCGTCACCTCGCGGGTGCGGACGTAGAACATGTACGGGCTCGGGTTGACCGCGCGCAGCACGCGGTACAGGTCGATGCCGTCGCCGTCGTACGGGGCGCTGAAGCGCTGCGACAACACGATCTGGAAGATGTCGCCGGCGGCGATGTGCTCTTTGGCGCGCTCGACACTGGCGATGAAGTCCTCGCGCGACGTGTGCTCGGTCAGCGACACCTCGCGCCGAACGCCCACGGCGCCGAGGCCAGCCCCCTGGGGCCCCTGGTCGATACGGCGCAGGTACGAGTCGATGCGCTTGAGGGCCGCATCGTAGGCGAGCTCCGGCGCCCCACCGGGGCGGACCGGGGCGATGACCTGCATGACGCGGCGCGCGTGGTCGAAAGCGACCACGACATCGGCCAGCATGAAGCACATGTCGGGGACGTTGAGCTCGTCGGTGTCGTGACGCGTGACGCGCTCGAAGGTCGTGGCCGCCTCGTAGCCGACGTAGCCGACCGCGCCGCCGACGAACAGCGGCAGGCCGGCGACGCGCGCCACACGACCCGCGTTGAGGCGACGTCCGATGACGCGCAGCGGGTCGTCGGCACGCTCACCGCAGACGCCGCCGTTCTCGACCACGACGTCATGGCCGCGCGCGGTGATGACCTCCCGGTCGCCGATGCCGAGGAAGCTGTAGCGGCCGAGCCGCTCGCCGCCCACGACGCTCTCGAGGAGGAACGCATGCTCGGCGTCTTGGGCGAGCGCCATGAACGCACTGATCGGAGTGGCGAGGTCGGCGTAGACCTCGCGGGCGACCGGCACGACGTCGTGGTCGGCGGCCAGCCGCACGAACTCGTCTCTGCTCGGCAGAATCATCGTATGTACACCTTCCCGACACCGGTTCCGAGAAACACAAAAACCTCCCGTCCTCAAGGGACGAGAGGCTTCTCTCGCGGTGCCACCCTTGTTGATCGAACCGAAGGTCCGACCCACTCAGCCTGCAGTACTCCGGCGTCTCCGCCGTTCATACCCGGTCCCTTGTATCGGTGGGAGTCCGCCGGGACTAGTAGGCGACCATCGCCGTTGTCCCGGAGCCTCAGGGGCCCATTCCGCCGGTCATCCGCGCCAGGTTTCCACCGTCCCCGGCTCTCTAAAGCGTCAACACCCGCGTACTCTTCCCCGTCACAGGCATGCTGTTCGGTTGCGCTGGAGTGTACACCCGCCCAAAGGGTAACCGTCAAGATGCATCTTCCTGCGCGACGATTCCGCCGCGCCCGCGGCGCCCCAGCCGGCACGACACCCGGCCCGGCGCGTGAACCCGCGTCAGGCGGGTAGGTAGTAGTGAGAACACCTCTGCGAAAGGAGTACCGCCATGAACGGCGAGAAGATCCTGATCGCTTTGCTCGGCTTCGTCATCGGCGCGGCGTCCGGTGCGCTGGTCGCGCTCATCTTCGCCCCGATGTCGGGACGCGAGCTGCAGTACCGCATCAAGAAGGAGAGCGAGCTGCAGGTCGCCAAGGCCCGCAACGAGTGGATGCAGGGACGCGACGCCGTCGAGAAGCGTTTCGACGACGTGCGGGCGCGCCTGGTCCCCAGCCGCAGCTAAGAGGCGGTACCCCGCCGCGAGGAACCGAGGGGCGCGGCGGGCTCACCGCTCGGACAGGTAGGCACCGATCCCGTTCGCCATGCCGGTCGCCAGCTTCTGCTGGTAGGCGCTGCTTCCGAGCAACCGATCTTCAGCCGGGTTGCT
This sequence comes from uncultured Eubacteriales bacterium, assembly GCA_964500985.1. GTDB lineage: Bacteria > Actinomycetota > Coriobacteriia > Anaerosomatales > PHET01 > CAZCRB01. Next base: position 832 of record CAZCRB010000162.1, on the reverse strand, counting down.
GAGGAAGCCCATCTCGATAAGGATCGTCGGGACCCGCGAGTAGTTGAAGCCCGCCAGGTCGTCGCGCGCCACAACACCTCTGTCACGCGCACCGGTCGCCGCGATCGTCGCCGCGTGCACCGCGCGCCCGGCCCGGCCGCTTTCGCCCACGATCGGGCCCGTCCAGCGGTTCGTGCCCGGCACGAGCGTCGACAGGCCCGTCAGACTCGACGACGCATTGCTGTCGCAGTGGAGCCGAACGAAAAGCGCCGCGCGCGCGTCGTTCGCGATCTCGGCGCGCGCGGAATTCGCGATGTTGACGTCCTGGCTCGTTCGGACCATGACGACCGAGAACCCTCGCCGCGTCAGCTCGTCGCGGAGCTTGAGGGCGACCTGCAGGTTGACCAAACCCTCCGGATTACCCGTGGCCACCCCGGTCGCGCCACCGGCGACCTTCGCCTTCTTCTCGGATGCACCCGGACCCACCGGTTCGAGGGACGAGTCCCCGCGCCCCTGATGTCCCGCATCGATGACGATGAGGCGACCGGCCTGCCCGGACGCGGTCGCCGTAACGGGCGCGAGCGCGGCGGCCGGCACGGGAGCCTGCACCTTGGGAGCGGCCGCGGACGGCGCCGGTGACGTGCCCGCCCCTGCCGCAAGGTCCGCGGCCACGTCGCGGCGAGAGACATCCCCGAGACCTGGCCGCACGGCCTCGCGGGTCGCGGGACCGCCCAAAACACCGACGGCCGACAGCAAGACCGTCGCAGCGATGACGAGCAACGCGACCGCGATCCCCGTCGTCCACGCCGCCTTCTTGGTCATCCGCATCGTCTCTCCCGCCAGCCGACACCTG
>CAZCRB010000161.1:0-3427 GCA_964500985.1 uncultured Eubacteriales bacterium | reverse complement strand
GCTACATCAGGCGCGAGGCGAGGCGCGCGAGCGCGTAGCGGAAGCGGTCGCGCCACGGCTCGTCGCTGAGCAGGTCGGCGGTGACCGACCGGGAGCGGTCGATGTCGCCGGCAAAGATCGCGTCGAGCTGCGCGGCGACCTTCTCGTCGTAGAAGAACAGCGAGAGCTCGTCGTGGAGCAGGAAGCTGCGGATGTCGAAGTTCGCGGTGCCCACCACGCCGATGACGCCGTCGATCGACATCGTCTTGGCGTGGAAGAAGCCGGCCTCGTAGTGGTAGGCGCGGCCGCCCGAGTGGGCGAAGCGGTACAGGTAGCTCTTCGCCGCGTTCCATGGGATCCGCTTGTCGGGAACGCCGGTCATCATGAAGCGCACGTCGACGCTGGCCAACGACTGCGCCGAGAGGACCTCCATCACGCTCGTGTCCGGGACGAAGTACGGCGACTGGATCCAGACCCGCTCGCTGGCCGAGGCGATCGCCAGGACGTAGGCCTGCCGGATCGCCTCCCATTTGGTCTCGGGTCCCGAGAAGACCAGCTGCGACCAGATGGCCGCATCCGCGGCGACGTCGGGCTGCTCGGGGAAGTGGGCGGCGTCGAAGAGGTTCTCGCCGCACCCCTCGTACCAGCGCTCCGCGAACAGGCGGTGCAGGTCGGCCACGAGCGGACCGCGGAAACGGATGCTCGTGTCGCGCCAGGTGTCGAAGCGGGGGCCGCCGTCGATGTACTCCTGCCCGACGTTGTGGCCGCCGGTGTAGGCGATGAGCCCGTCGATGACCGCCATCTTGCGGTGGTTGCGGTAGTTGAGCTTGGCGATGCGGGCGGCGTCGGCCTTGACCGAGGCGCCCGCGGCGGCCAGCGCCTTGAGCTGGCGCTTGCCGTAGCCGATCGAGCCGACCCAGTCGTAGAGCACCCGCACCTCGACGCCGGAGGCGACCTTGGCGGCCAGCAGGTCGCAGAGGCGCGCGGTGAGCTCGTCTTGCTCCCAGATGAAGTACTCGAGGTGGACGAAGCGCTCGGCGGCCTCGATGTCGGCGAAGAGTTGCTCGAAGAGGCGCTCGCCTGCCGGCATGATCTCGAGGTCGGTGCAGGGCAGCGGGCGCGTGCCGTTCTGCGTCTGGATCGCGCGCGAGACGCGCGACACGAGCGGCCCGGCGGCCAGCGCGTCCTCGGCGGCGGTGGCGTAGCGCTCGTAGAGCGGGCGGACGGTGCGGTGGCCCTCGTCGATCGCGAAGCGGCTGCGCGGGCTGCGCCGCTTGCGCCAGTCGCGCCCGAACAGGAAGTAGGCGACGAGCCCCACGCCGGGGAGCAGGACGAGCAGCATGATCCAGGCGAGCGTCGTCGAGGGGTCGCGCTCCTCGGAGATGAGCAGCACGATGATGAAGAGCGTGTACGCGTAGATGGCGATCTCGACCAGCGTCAGCTGCACAGCGCCCTCCCCTCGTCCGATTGCGACCGCGGTGCCTGCTCAGAGGGTATCGTTCCCGTTGACGTCGCTCCACCCCGAGAGGCATGCGCGTGCCGCAGACCTGGCTGACCTTCCTGACCTACGCCGCCGCGGGCGCCTTCATGCCCACGTGGATCGTCGTCAACACGAGCCTGCTCACCACGAGAAAGCCGCTGCGCAACTCCGGGGCGTTCATCCTCGGCAACTGGTCGTGGCGCATGGCGTACGGGGCGCTCGCGCTGCTGGTCGCCGGGTTTGGGGTGACGCGGCCGAGCCTGCTGACGGCCGACTCGGAGGCCGCCGCCAGCGTGGTGCTCGCCGCCGGCGCGGCGGTGTGGGGCGTCTCCGAGCTGCGGCGCCACCGCATGCCCACGACCGGCTGGGACGGCGCCATCGCGCGCTTCGCCGGACTCGAGCCCTGGCAGGTCTACGTCGCGTCGATCGCGGCGATGGTGTGGCCCGGCGCGCAGTACTTCTGGGTCCTGGCCGGCGTCGGCGTGTGCCGCGAGCTGACGAGCGACCCGGTCGCGCAGGTCGCGCTGCTGGCGCTGTTCGCCGCGCTGAACTGCGTGCTGATCGCGCTGCCGACGCTCGCCTACGCGATCCGGCCGCAGAGCGCCGAGGCGCTGCTCGTGCGCGTGGAGCGCGGCATCGTCGAGAACGGACACGCGGTCCTCGGCGGGGTGCTCGTGTTCGTCGCGGCGGCGCTGCTGTACCACGCGTACACGCTGTTCAGATAGGCGTCCGAGCGCCGATTGCGCATCCCGCATATACTGGGGGCATGGAATTCAAAGAACTCGGCCTCTCAGACGAAGCCCTGGCGGCAGTGACCGCCCTCGGATACACCGATCCGACCCCCATCCAGCGTGAAGCGATCCCGCTCGTGCTCGCCGGCCGCGACGTCGTAGGCGCCGCGCAGACCGGCACGGGCAAGACGGCCGCCTTCACCCTGCCGCTCATGCAGCGCATCGGCACCGGCGCGACCGCGCCGCACGCCCTTGTGGTGACGCCGACCCGCGAGCTCGCCGCGCAGATCGACCGCGTCGCGACCGCCGTGGGCGAGCACACCGGCCAGAAGGTGGCCACCGTCGTGGGCGGCGTGAAGTACGGCCCGCAGGTCGACGCGGTCAAGGCCGGCATCGACGTGCTCGTGGCCACGCCCGGACGCCTGATCGACCTGGTCGAACGCGGCGACGTCGACCTGAGCCAGATCACCGTGCTGGTGCTCGACGAGGCCGACCGGATGCTCGACATGGGCTTTTGGCCCAGCATGCGAAAGATCCTCTCGTTCCTGCCCAAGGAGCGCCAGAACCTGCTGTTCTCCGCGACCATCTCGCCGGAGATCACCCAGATCGTCTCGCGGATGCTGCACGACCCCGCGTTCGTCGAGATCGCCGTGCGCGGGACCACCGCCGACGGCGTCGAGCAGGCGATCATGCCGGTCGAGCAGTCGCAGAAGCCCGACCTGCTCGCGGCGCTCATCCGCGAGCGCGGCGCCGACCGCATCCTCGTGTTCACCCGCACCAAGGTGCGCGCCGACCTCGTGCAGAAGATCCTCGAGAAGGACGGCTTCAAGATCGCCGTCATGCACGCCGACCGCACCCAGCAGCAGCGCGAGAAGGCGCTCGAGCGGTTCCGCGAGGGCAAGGTCGACGTGCTCGTCGCCACCGACATCATCGCGCGCGGCATCGACATCTCCGACATCGACCACGTGGTCAACTACGACGTTCCCGAGAACCCCGACGACTACGTGCACCGCATCGGCCGCACCGGCCGCGCGGGCGCGAGCGGCTACGCCCTGACGCTGGTCGGCCCCGACGAGATCAGCCAGATCCGCGAGATCGAGTACCTCCTGGGCACGCTCATCCCCACGTACGACCTGCCGGGCTTCCCCTACCGGGACGGCCGCATCGTGCCGTTCGAGGGCCGACCGACCAAGAAGGCCGCCCGCTCGGTCTTTGGCGGCCGCGTCATGCGCCGGGG
>CAZCRB010000160.1:0-3446 GCA_964500985.1 uncultured Eubacteriales bacterium | reverse complement strand
GAAGTCGTCGCGCGCCAGCTCGAGCACGAGCGAGCCGACCGTCCCCCACAGCACGTCATCGGCGGGCGCGAGGATCGTGGTGCCGTGGACGAAGTAGACGCTCGCGCTCGCCGCCTCGAAGACGGTGCCGTCGCGGTGGTACAGCAGGTCGAGCGCGCCCTCGGCCGTGGCACGGGGGCGGTGGCGCAGCATGGTGACGTAGTTGGTCGTCTTCGCGAGAGGCGCCTCGCGCTTGTGCTCCTCGGTGATGAGCTTGCCGCCGTTGGCGTAGAGCGAGGCGGGGGGCTCGTGGAGCTCGTGGGTCATGATGACGAAGGTCGGCGTCGCCGGATCGAAGCTCATGCCGTCGGGCGAGACGCCGCCGGTCAGGACGAGGCGTACCGTGGCCTCCTCGTGACCGTTGCGGGCGAGCAGCTCGCGGATCGCGGCCTCGATCGCCGCGTCATCGGCCGGGACCTGCAAGCCGAGGTGCTCGGCGGACGCGCGCAGGCGCTGCAGGTGCTCGGCGAGCAGGAACGGCTCCCCGTCGACGGTGCGCAGCAGGTCGAAGACCGCGTAGCCGCGCAGCAGGCCGATGTCGAAGGGCGAGATGGCGGCGTCGCTGGCCGGCACGATGTCGCCGTTGAGGTAGAGGTACTGGGTTCGCATACCGGCAGTTCTACCACACTCGGCGGCACCGGCGCTTGCGAGCGGCGCTCAGGCGGCCGTGCCGTCCGTGGCCGCGCCCCGCAGCGGCGCGTGCAGGATCACGCTGGCGAGCAGCCCCGCCGAGATGCCCCAGAACGCGGCACCGATCCCCATCAGGTGCAGCCCCGAGGCGGTCACGAGAAACGTGATGAGCGCCGGTTCGCGGCGGCCGGGGTCGTGCACGGCAGCCGCCAGGCCGCTGCCGATCGTCGCGAGGAGCGCCAGCCCCGCCAGCGCCAGCACCATCTCTTTGGGAAACATCGCGAACACCGCCGTGACGGTCGCCCCCATGAGCCCGACGAGGAGGTAGAAGACGCCGCCGGTCACCGCCGCGACGTAGCGCTTGTCGGGGTCCTCGTGGGCGTCTCGGCCCATGGTGATGGCGGCGACGATCGCGGCGAGGTTGACGGCGAACGCACCAAAGGGCGCGAGCAGCAGCGCCGAGACGCCGGTCCAGGTGATCAGCGGCGAGATGGGCGGATCGTAGCCGGCCGCTCTGATCACCGCGACGCCGGGCACGTTTTGCGAGGCCATCGTGACCACGAAGAGCGGCAGGGCGACGCCCACGATCGCCGCCACCGAGAACTGCGGCATCACAAAGACCGGGCGCGCGATCGCCAGCGTGAGGTCCCCGAACTGCAGGTGGCCTTGCGCGGCCGCGATCACCGTCCCCACGGCGAGCACGAGCGGGATCGCATAGCGCGACCAGAAGCGCCGCGCGACCAGGTAGGTCAGCAGCATCGCCAGGACCAGCAGCAGTTCGGTCTGTGCCGCCGAGAACGCGTCGAGCCCAAAGCGCAGGAGCACGCCCGCGAGCATCGCCGCGCCCAGCGTCTCCGGGATCTTGCGCATCGCCCGCTCGAACCAGCCGGTCACGCCCACGAGCACGATGAGGGCCGCGCACACCATGAACGCCCCGATGGCCTCGGGCATCGAGATCCCGCCCACGCTCGTGACGAGCAGCGCGGCACCCGGCGTCGACCAGGCGGTGAGCACGGGCATCCGGTAGCGCAGCGACAGCGCGATCGACGTCACGCCCATCGCCACCCCGAGCGCAAGCATCCACGAGGCGGTCTGGGCGGGGGTGGCGTGCAGCGCCTGTGCCGCCGAGAACACGATGACCGCAGAGCTCGAGAACGCGACGAGCACCGCCACGAAACCGGCGACGACTGCAGAGAGCGACAGGTCCCTGATCAGGCGCATCGGGGCTCCTCGGGAGGATTGGCTGACGAGGTGCGCATCGTATCAGAGCGGCTGCCGGCGTCGCCGCGCCGCCGCGGTGCGGGCGGGCCGCTGCGCGGTACACTCCAAAGCGACACGCGTGCTCCCACGAGAGGAACGACCATGGACGCTCTCGCCGCCCTGCTGAGCAGACGCAGCATCCGCAAGTACACCGACGAGCCGGTCTCCGACGCCGACCTCGCGACGATCCTGCGCGCGGCGATGGCGGCGCCCACGGCGTTCAACCAGCAGTCGTGGCGGTTCGTGGCCGTGCGCGACCCGGAGGTGCGCGCGGCGTTGTCGGTGGCCTCGAAGCACGCCGGCATGCTTGCCGACGCGCCGCTCGTCATCGTGGTGTGCGGGGATCTCTCGGCCGAGCGGCACGAGGGCGCCTACTGGGTCCAGGACGCCACCGCCGCGCTCGAGAACGTGCTCACCGCGGCCAACGCGCTGGGACTCGGGGCGGTGTGGGTCGGCGTGCACCCGTGGGAGGACCGCGCGGCAGCCGTGCGCGCCGCGCTGGACCTGCCGGCCGGAGTCGAGCCGCTTGGGTCCGTGGGCATCGGGCATCCTGCCGAGACCAAGGAGCCCGCGCAGCGCTTCGACGCCGCCAAGGTCCACTTCGACCGCTGGGGGACGGCGGCTCCCGAGGGCGTGTTCTCGGCGGACGCCACCGCGGCTACCGTCGCCGCCACTGCCTCGGCCCCGGCGCCTGCCGCCGCCGACAGCGCGATCGAGCGCTGGCTCGCGCGCTACGAGGACGCGTGGCGCTCGAGCGACCTGGCCAAGGTCGGCCGCCTGTTCACCAACGACGCCCGGTACTACGCGACGCCGTTCTCGCAGCCGCGCACCGGTGCTTCCGCCATCGCCGCCTGGTGGGTCGAGCAGGGCGATGCGCGCAGGAAATGGGAGTTCGAGCGCACCGTGGTCGCGAGCCAGGGGCGGACGCACGCGGTGCGCGCCGTGACCCACTATCCGGACGGCCTGGTCGTCAACGGGCTCGCCGAGGTCTACCACAACCTGTGGCTCGTCACGCTCGAAGACGACGAGCGGGCCAGCGAGTTCGTCGAGTACTGGATGCTGGAGCGGTAGCGCCGGGCTCGCGCCACACGGTTGTGGCGGCGCGGCGGTATCCCCGGTACTGGAACGGGTATCCATTTTCCGCGCGCGGCCAACCCCGCGTGCACGACCCCAACAATCGGGAGGACGAGCATGGCGACCAAGGCGGACTTCACCGAGCAGGAATGGCAGACGCTCCAGTGGGCGCTCACCGACACGATGGCGTACCTGTCCATGGCCGATAAGGGCTTCTGGGACACGTTCAAGGAAGCAAGCGCGGCGGCCAAGTTCATCGCCGCGACCAAGACCACCGGCGAGAGCGAGCTCATCCGCGAGCTGGCCGGTGACATGAAGGCCAAGCGCGACAAGGAGCTCTCCGGCAATCCCGCCGACGTGTCCGGCGAGGTCATCGAGCGCGTGACCGAGGCCGTCCAGCTCGTCTCCGAGAAGGCCCCGGACGACCTCGAGGCGTTCAAGGC
>CAZCRB010000159.1:0-3498 GCA_964500985.1 uncultured Eubacteriales bacterium | reverse complement strand
GTGGCGCCCAGCGAGCTGACGACCGCGTTGGAGACCGTGTTGGGTCCGCCGCCCACGACGACGGTGGATGCTCCCCCGCCCGCCTTGAACGAGTCGATCGTGGACTTGGTCGCCGGCGGAACCGTCGTCGCGTCCACGAGCAGGATCGGGTAGCCCTTGGCCGCTGCGATCGGCGAGAGCGCCAGGGCGTCGAAGAACTTGGTCGAGTCGGCGCCGTTGGCCACGAGGACCGTGGTCGGAGCCGCGCCGGCCCAGCGCACGGTGCGGATCCGCTGCGCGATGGCCGCAGCCATGTCGTAGCGGCTGCCGCCGCTCGCGATACGGTCCGGCGTCAGCACGCCGGAGCCGCCCACGTAGTTCTTGATCTCAGTGAAGCGCGCGTCGGGCACGGACATGAGCCCGCCCACGATGTGGACGGTGACGGCGCCGTTGGCGGTCGCGATCTCTTTGATGGCCGCCTTGATCCCACTATCGACCGAGGTCGAGCTCACGAGGAACAGCGGAGCGTTGTACGCGCCGCACAGCCCGGCCGCCGACAGCGGGTCGGCCGCCGCGCGATCCTCGCCCGAGGCGATGACGATGTGGCGCACGCCCGGCCACGATCCGTTGCCCGACGGGTCGAACTGCTGGGCCGCGATGGTCGCCGAGCCGTTGAAGCGGTTCGTGTTGGAGACGCGCTGAGGCGCAACGGGGCCGCTCGGTACGGTCACCGAGAAGCTGGCGGTCTGAACGCCGCTGATGTTGCCGACGCTGTCCTTGGCCCAGTACTGCAGGATGTGCGATCCGGCGGTGCTGACACTGACGAGCACGCTCGTCTGGTTGGCGTGCGCGACGTCGCCGGCACCGTCGAGGTTGGTGTAGATGGTGATGGGAGCAGACGGGTCGCTCGCGGTGATGGTGATGTCCGCCTTGGTGACGTAGGTCGCCACAGCGTTGCTCGAGACCGTCGGCGCCGTGGTGTCAGGCACCGCCGTGACCGAGAAGTTCACGGTCGTCGTCGAGCTCGAGTTGCCGGCCGTATCAGTCGCCCGGAACTGCAGCGTGTGTGCGCCGAGAGCGCTCGTGGTGACGGTGAATTGGGTGACCGCGCCGTGATCGACCTCAGCGGCGCCGTCGAGCTTGGTGTAGAGGTGGCCGATGCCGCTCGCGTCGCTCGCGGAGACCTTGATCGAGGCGCTGCCCACGTAGCTGACCTGCGCATCGCTCGAGATCACCGGGGCGGTGTTGTCGGTGACCGTGAAGTTCTTGGTCTGCGTGCCGCTCACGTTGCCCGCGCCGTCCTCGGCCCAGTAGGCCAGGGTATGGGCGCCGACGATGCTCGTGGACACCGACGTCGAGGCGTTGAGGACCGCCGGTGCGCCGGTGTGCTTGGCGACGGCTCCCCCGTCGAGCTGGGTGTAGATGGACACGGGGGCCGAGACGGTATCGGTCGCCCCGACGGTGATGTTGGCGGTCCCCGCATAGGTCGCGACCGCGTTGCTCGAGACGGTCGGCGCCGTGATGTCGTTCGTGGTCAGGAGCAGGGCGTCTCGGACGACCGAGGTACCCGAGAAGGTGAACTGCGTCGTGCTCAGGCTCGAGTAGGTGGCCTTGGACACGTCCACGCGGTAGGTGACCCCGTTGACGAGGTCGTAGAAGGCGTAGGTGCCGTCGGCGGCAGACGTGGTCCAGTCGGTCTCGTACCAGGTGCTGTCGACGGCGTCTTGGTACAGCAGCGTCACGTCGGCGGCGGCAAGCGGGCCGGCCGGCGAGTCCGCGGTCACGGTGCCGTGCACGTCGCCGACCGCGGTGGTGGCGAGCTGCGCGTTGATCGCGGAGACGGCGGTCGTGCCGTTCCACGCGACGAGGTTGGCCGAGTCCTGGACGATGCCGGGATGGTTGTTGTACGTCTCGGCGTCGAAGCCGCGGGCATCGAAGGTGACGGCGTAGTTGCCGGTGCTCGTCAGGTCGGACGCGTAGAAGGTGTAGGCGCCCGCGGCGTCGGTGTAGGCGTAGGCGCGGTCCTGCCACACCGAGCCCACCTTGTACCAGGCGATGACGGTGGCATCCGCGATCGGTGCGCCGCCGGTCGCCGCGGTGACCGAACCGGAGATGGCCTTGGCGGCGGTCCCAAAGGCGAAGTTCAGCACGGTGCTGTTGCCGCCGCTGAGGGTGGCGAGTTTGTAGTCGTAGTACGGATAGTGGTCGACGTCGACCTCAAAGTCGCCGTCAGGCAGGGCCGTGAACGAGTACTGCCCGCTCGCGTTGGTGGTCGTCGCGGCGTAGAAGTCGTAGAAACCGCTCGCCGCGTTCCACTGGTAGAGCCACACGTCCCAGCCGGACTGCGGGGCGCTCGACAACGTCACGGTTCCCGAGATCTGACCCGTCCCCGCCGCCCCGGCCACGGCCGGTACCAGCGCAAACAACAGAGCTGCCGCACAGACGAGCACAGCGAGATACCCCGCGCGACGCGTTCGCATCCGAGACAACATCGAAGCTCCTTACCCAGTAGTGCGCGCGCCGGTCATGACTCTGCCGGAGTGCAGGCGCGCGCATCGCTCGCAAGCTACAGCGAACGATACCCGAAAGGTAAGCACGCGCCATGCCCGAATCCCTTTGATGAGGGCATCTGAACCCGCGCGGGCTCCCTACGGAGCGGTTATCGCACCCTCGCCCGACTCGCCGAGCGCATCGGCGCGCGTCTGGGCATCGAGTGAGCCGGACGCGTCGCCGGCGACCTTGCGCGCGGCGGCGAGCGCTCGCCAGGCCTCCGCGGCCTGCGGCGAGAGCGCCACGGAGCGCTCGAGCGTGTCCACGGCCTCGGGCACCTTGCCCTGCACGAGAAGGGCACGCCCGAGAACCGCGAGGGGCAGACCGCTGTTGGGATCGAGCTCGGCGGCCTCGCGCGCGAGCGCCGCTGCCCGGTTGACCTGAGCGGTGTCGCGCGCCGCGACGCCCGCGCGCAGCAGCAGCCGCGCCTCTTCTGTGACGAGCCACGGGTCGTTGGGACTGAGATTGCGCGCTGACTCGAGTGCGGCGACACCGTCGGCGAGCGCCTCCGGCTCGATGCCGCCGGCTGTGGTCAGGCGCACCGCCGCAGCCCGTGCCTCGGCGACGCGCACCGAGGTGGTCCAGGGGGCGAGCCGTGCCGCCCGCTGCGCTGAGGCGTGCACTTCGGCCCAGGGCGCTCCCGCGGCAGACGACTTGAACGCGGCAGCCGCGGTGCCGTCGGCAGCCACGAGCATCACGGCCCCCACCAGCACGAGCGCGAACACGACGGCCAGCGCGCCGCTGGTCGCGCGCACGACGACCGCTCCCCCGGCCGCGCCCGGTGCCGCGGCTCCTGCGGGGCGCCCGTCGGCGGCCGCCTGCTCGGAGGCGCGGGGCTCGAGCAGCCACCAAGGGGCGACGGCACCGAGCAGCACGGCGATCAACGCGCCGGCGTCCGGCGTCACGTAGTGGAAGCACAGCGCGACCGTCCCCGCGCACAGCGACGCCGCCAGCGCGACAGCGGCACCG
>CAZCRB010000158.1:0-3511 GCA_964500985.1 uncultured Eubacteriales bacterium | reverse complement strand
CGAGGTCGCCCTCGTCGGTCAGCACGAGAACGAGCAGCGCCCGGTCCTCGGTCTCGTGGTCGATGTCGATGCCCTCGATGTTGCAGCCAAAGCGACCCACGGCGCCGGTGACCTCGGCGACGACGCCGGGCCGGTCGACCATGGGGACGACGAGCTCGGTGAGGCGCGCGGTGGCGGGCACCCACTTGGCCGGGAGCGAGCGGCGCACGTCGGCCGCCGACTCGAGCCAGGCCCGGATGGCGGGGCCGTCGGCGCCGCGCACCATGGCCTCGAACTCGCCGAGCGCCATGCGCAGCTCACGCAACCCCGCGGCGAGTGCCTCGGCGTTGTCCAGGCAGATGCCGGTCCACAGGTCGGGTGAGCCGGCCGCGATGCGGGTCGTGTCCTTGAAGCCGCCCGCCGCGAGGCGTAGCAGCTCGCCGTTGACGCCGGCGTGCGCACCGGCGACGTCGCACAGGGCGGCGGCCGCGACGTGGGGCACGTGGCTGACGATGGCGACCGCGCGATCGTGGTCGCGCGGCTCGACCGAGATCACGCGCGCCCCGAGCGAGCTGACGAGGGCATGCACGCGCGTGTAGGCATCCGGGTCGGTCTCGGCGGCGGGCGTCAGGATCCAGTAAGCGCCGTCGAAGAGGTCCGCTCGTGCCGCGGCGACTCCGCTGCGCTCGGAACCCGCCATCGGATGGCCGCCCACGAACCGCGCCGCCGAGCCGAGGGTGCGCCGCGCCGCGCGCAGCACGCCCGCCTTGGTCGAGATGACGTCGGTCACCACGCCGTCGTAACCGCGCTCGCCGAGCGTGGCGAGCCACTCCTCGGCGAACCGCGCCGGCGTCGCGATGACGACGAGGTCGGCACCACCGGCACCGAGCCAGCTGAGGGCCTGCGGCGAGCCGGCCACGGCCCCCTCATCGATCACGCCGCGCTCGACGGCCTGGGCGAGCGCCGCGGCGTCGCTGTCGATGCCGTAGACGGCCGGTGCGCCCTCCAGCGCCTTGACCGCAGCGGCAAACGACCCGCCGATCAGCCCGACGCCGATGACGCAGATGCTGTCGAAGCCGGTGACGCTCATGTTCGCTCCCTACACCCCGCCGAGCTGGTCGACGGCGGCCTCGAACGCGGCGATGGTCGCCGTGGTGTCCTCGGGTGTTCCGATGCCGACACGAACGGCATTCGACGTCCCGAAGTTGCGCACGATGATGCCGTGCTCGAGAAGCGCCTCGAACAGCTCGTCGGGCCTGTCGGTCGGTACGTAGACGAAGTTGGTCTGCGAGCGGGCGTAGGCGACACCGAGTCGCTCGAAGGCCTCGTAGAGGCGCTCGCGCTGCTCGGCGTTCTCCTTCGCCCGGCGGGCGATCTCATCGGCGTCCTCGAGAGAGTAGTACGCGGCGACCTGCGCGACGGTGCTCACGTTGAACGGCTCACGCACCTTGTTGACGGCGTCGACGAGCGGCTCGGGCATGACGCCGTAGCCCACGCGCAGTCCGGCGAGCGAGTAGATCTTGGAGAAGGTGCGCAAGACCACGAGCGGGCGCTTCCCGTCGAAGAACTCGAGCGCGTCGGGCGAGTCGGGGTCGTAGTCGTACTCGAAGTAGGCCTCGTCGGCCACGACGAGCACGTCGCTGGGCAGTTTGTCGAGAAACGCCGCGAACGCGTGGCGCGTGTAGACGGTGCCGGTGGGGTTGTTGGGGTTGCACAGGAAGACGAGCTTGGTCTTGTCCGTCACCGCGGCGGCCATCGCGTCGAGGTCGTGGACCTCATCGGCGGTGAGCGGCACGCGCACGGCGGTCGCGCCCATGAGCTGGGTCACCATCGGGTAGACCACGAAACTCGGCCACGCGAACACGCACTCGTCGCCCGGGCCCAGGACGCACTGGGCGATGACGCGCAACAGCTCGTTGCTGCCGTTGCCCACGACGATGTTGCGCTCGTCGACGCCGAGGTGGCCCGAGAGCTGGCGGCGCAGTGCGCGCGCGGAGCCGTCCGGGTACACGTTGAGGCGCGTGAGAACGGCCTCCATGGCTTCGAGAGCGGCGGGCACGGGGCCGTAGGGGTTCTCGTTGCTGGAGAGCTTGCGGATCACGTCACGGCCGCTGCGTTCGCGCACCTCGCTGGCGCGCAGGCCGGGCGCATAGGCGACCATCGGTTCGAGCTGGTCGTTGATCAATGCGTTCCAGTCCATCGGCATCGCCCCTCCTGCGTGTGCTGACGCGGCCCGAGAGGCCGCGAAGATGTGCGCACGATTGTCGCACACCGCGGCTAGCCTTCGCGGTACTCCTCGAGCATGCCGTGTCCTTCGACCACGCGCACCACCGCGAGCTGCGCGTTGTGGATGTGAAACGCCCAGATGGCCTCGGGCGCGAGCCCGAGCAGGTGCACGATCGCCGCGCGTACCACTCCCCCGTGCGCGACGAGGGCGAACCGCCCGCCGCGTGCGACGAGCTCGTCGCATACCTCGGCGGTGCGCAACTCGATCTGCGCTCGCGATTCGCCTCCGGGGGCCACCGGGTCGTCGGCGGAGCGGAAGTTGAACGCGATGCCGGCTTCCTCGATCTCCTCCCACGTGAGCCCCTCGGCCTCCCCGAAGTCGAGCTCTTGGAGCCGCTCGTCGACCACGAGCGGCAGGTGGCCGTCTGTGGCGGCGTGCTGCGCGACGACGTGGGCGCGTCGCAGCGGGCTCGTCCAGATCTCGTCGGGTGCGAAGGCGACGATCTCGTCGGGCAGCCGCTCTGCCTGGCCCCGGCCCTTCTCGGTGAACGGGGAGTCTCCCCGGCCGACCATGCAGCCGGTCATGTTGGCTGCGGTCTCGGGATGGCGCACGAGCAGAAGCCAGGTCTCGGTCACGTCACACTCCGAACTGGAACAGGGCCACGGTCAGAACGATCGCCTCGGTGAGCAAGACGCTCGCACCCATGGTATCCCCGGTCACGCCGCCGAACCGTCGCGAGACGAGGTCGGGCACCACAAGCGCCGCGACGACCCCCGCCACCAGCCCGGGCCACGCCCCCGCGGTCCCGAGTGCGCGCCAGACGAGCGCCCCGGTCAACGCAAGGGTGACCGCCGTCGCGACTACGCCGCCGACGCCGGGACGCCGGCAGACCGCCGCTCCCAGCCCGCCGGGTCGCGCCGGCTTGCCGATCCAGGCGGCGCAGGTGGCGGCCAAGCGGCCGAAGACCGGTGCCGCCAGCAGCCAGACGACGCCGGGGGTGCCGAGAAGCGCAGCCGTGCACGAGACCATCGCGGCTGCGACGAAGCCTATCGCGAGCGCACCGTAGCTGCCGATGCGGCTGTCCTTCATGATCTCGAGCCGCCGCTCGACGCTCGGTGCGTACCAGGCATCGGCCGTGTCGGCCAGACCATCCCAGTGCAGGCCGCGCGTGAGCACAGCTGCCGCGCCGACCACCGCGATCGCCACGAAGTACGCGGCCGAGGAGTCGTGGGCCACCGGCGCACCCGCGAGCACCCAGGCGACGGCCCCGAGCCCGAGGCCGACGAGCGGGTACCAGCCGGCGAC
>CAZCRB010000157.1:0-3532 GCA_964500985.1 uncultured Eubacteriales bacterium | reverse complement strand
CGGAACGCTGGGCGAGGTTGCGGACCTCCTCGGCGACGACGGCGAAGCCCTTGCCCGCCTCGCCGGCGCGCGCGGCCTCGATGGCGGCGTTGACGGCGAGCAGGTTGGTCTGGAACGCGATCTCGTCGATCGTCTTGACGATGCGAGCGGTCTGGTCGCTCGAGTCCTTGATGTCACGCATCGCGGTGGTCATGCGCTCCGCGGACTCGGTGGAGGCGCTTGCCATGGCGTTGGCCTGACGTGCGTTCTCGGCGTTTTGCTGGGTGATCGAGGACATCTCCTCGAGCGTGGACGAGACCTCCTCGAGGCTCGACGCCTGCTCGTTGGCGCCCTCGGCCATCTCCTGGCTGGAACGCGCCACCTGGTTGGCCGCCGAGGAGACCTCACGCGAGCCGCCCGCCAGACCCGAGATGACCCGGCGGACCGGCCGCGTGATCGACAGCGTGATCGACCAGGCCAGGAAGATCACCAGCACCAGCGCGATACCGAGGATGACCAGCACCGTGGTGCGCATGCCGGCGGCCTCAGCCCGCGACTTGCTGACGAGAGAGGCGCTCAGCTCGCGCACGGCCGTGATGATGTCGGCCGCCGCCGCGTCGGCCGCGGCGGCTGCTGCCGCGTCGGCCTCGACCGCTGCCCGGTACTTCGTGCCACCCTCGCCGTACGAGGTGATGTAGCCGCGCAGGTTCCTGACCAGCGCCTCCACCCGGGCATCGCCGTTGCCGGCGGCGGCAAGCGAGGTGATGGCGTCGTCTACCACCTTGGCCTGGGCGGTGTACTCGTCGAACTGCGCGGGGTTCTCGGTCACGATGTAGTAGATCGCCCGCACACGCATGAGCAGGAACTGCTCGAAGAAGTTGTCGAGCGCCTCGGCGGCCTGGGGGTCGGTGACCTTGCCGTGGGCGGCCTTGATGTCGGCGGTGACCTGGAAGCCGAGGTTGCGCCACACCTGGAACGCGTCGCCCTTCTCCTTGCGCGCATCGACCTGCGCCTTGAAGGACTCGCCGTAGACGACGTACTGCTCCTTTGCCGTGGTGACGAGGGCCTGCTCCTCCTCGTCGAGCGATGCCTTGGAGAGCGCGTCGATGTCCTTGCCCAGCTTGGCGTACTCGGACGTCCAGTCCTTCTCCGCCTGGGCCCGGTCCGTGGCATCGAGCGAGCGGACCAGCATGTAGTCCGCGCGCTTCGAGTCGGTCAGCCACATCTGGTCCGACGTCGCCGCGCCGAGCGCCGCGCCCGACGTGTAGTCCGCGATGACGCCGAGGCGCAGCCAGACGATCGCGCAGATCACGAGTGCGACCGCGCCCACGGCGGCAAAGCCGAGGCCGATCCTCACTCCCAGTTTCAGATTCTTGAACATCCGAGGTCCTCCTTCATGCATGCGGGGTTGTGACTCACAGGGGTGGTGCGCTGCGCCGGATCCGGCGCCCGAGTTCGTTTCAGCCAGTCCAACTCACTCACCACCTCCCTCTCATCGCGCGTACGATGCCGGAGGGGTCGATGACCAACGCCGCCTTGCCGTCACCCATCAAGGTCGCGCCGGCCACGCCGTTGGCCTTGGCCGCGGGACCGGACAGCGGCTTGATCACCAGGCTTTGCTGCCCGATGACCTCGTCGACGAGGATCGCGAAACGCTGGTCCCCGTCGTCGAGGATCACGGCGACGGAGCCGGACTCGAGGGCCCCGCCCAAAGGACCGGTGATGGGAACCACCGCGAGCTGCTCGCCTTGGATGACGATCACCTGCCCGCGCCCGGCGGTGGAGACGAGGGTCGCGCCGTCGGCGCTCGCCGTTCTGTCGACGAACTGCGTCGGGACGATGTAGCGCTCGGCGCCCGCGCGCAGCACGATGCCGTCGATGACGGCCAGCGTCAGCGGCAGGCGGATGGTGAACGTGGTCCCCACGCCGGGCTCGCTGCGCACGTCGAGGTGACCACGCAGCGCCGCCACCGTGGTGGCGACCGCGTCCATCCCGACGCCACGACCGGAGATCTCGGTGACCGCGGATGCGGTGGAGAAGCCCGGCAGGAATATCAGGTCCATCGCGTCGCTCGGCTCGACCTGCATCCCGAGCGCCTCGGCCTTGGCCAGCAGCTTCTCGGGATTGATGCCGCGGCCGTCATCGCGAACCTCGATGTGCACGTTGCCGGCCTTGTGGAACGCGCGCAGCTCGACGCGCCCCACTTCGGGCTTGCCTGCGGCCACGCGTGCCTCGGGCGACTCGATGCCGTGGTCGATCGCGTTGCGGAGCAGGTGGACGAGCGGATCGGAGACCCCCTCGACGATCTGGCGGTCGAGCTCGGTGTCGCCGCCCGAGACCACGAAGTCCAGGCGCTTGTCGGAGTGGGCGGTCATGTCGCGCACCACGCGCGTCAGCTTGCGGAAGGTCGGCTGGAGATCGACCATGCGCAGCGAGGTTGCCGTCGCCTGCATGTCGCGCGCGATCCGCTGGAACCGCTCGAGGCTGCGCACCGCGGCATCGTCTCCGCTTCGCCGGACCGCGGCCGCGATCTCGGCCTCCGCGACGGCGAGCTCGCCCATCGCGTCGAGCAGGTCGTCGAGCTTGGTGGCGTCCACGCGGACCGTGGTGGTCGCGGCGCTTCGGCGCCGGGAGGCGCCGCGCTCCTGCGTGGCGGCGTCGGCTGGCGCGCCGCCCGAGCTCTCGACTTCGGCGACGATCCCCCGGATCGCGTCGACGGCGGCAAGAGCCGTCTCGATCGTGGACTCCTCGAGCGCACACGAGCCCGAGCGCACGGATTCGAGCGCCGACTCTATGTCGTGCGCAACGGTCGCCATCGCATCGAGAGACAGGAATCCCGCGATTCCCTTGAGGGTGTGAAAGCAGCGAAAGAGCGCGTCGACGTCGAACTCCTCGCCTATCGTGCACGACGAGAGGATCGCCTCGGCCTCGTCCAGTTGCTCCCGAGCGCCGGACACGAAGTCGGCGACCACGGCGGCGTCTTGGGCGTAGACGTTCTCGGCTGCGGGAATCGTGGGCGTCGCGTGCGGCTTGGCCTCGGGCGCCTCGAGCATCGCGACGATCATCTCGCCGATGAGGTCGGCCGCCGCCCCGGCGTCGATCGTCGCGTCGGCGATGCCGGCGACCACCTCGCGGATCTCGTGGGCGAGCGCGACGACCGCTTCGTCGCCGGTCTCCGCGGCCCACACCCCGACGACACGAACCTCCTCGGAGAACGCCGCCGCGTGGGCGGGTTCCGAGAGGTCGGCCAAGACCAGCGCCGAGGCCAGCGCCTCGGCGACTTCGCGTCGCGTGCCGTGCTCAAGCATGTGCGCTCCGTCCGCCTGAGACCCGAGGGTCCCAGAGGGTCCACGCCAAGCTCCGGCAAGCCAGCGAAGAACCAGTCGAACAATCCCGTGGATCCGGCGAGCGCCGAATCCTTGTGTCTTGGTTTGAGGTATCGGCCCTCACGGGCAGCCGCATTAACAAGTTAAGTGGTTCACCAGTGCAGGCCGCTCAACCCGGCAGGTTCTGTGACGGGGAGCACACGCCCGATGCGGGAACAGAACCGCTG
>CAZCRB010000156.1:0-3543 GCA_964500985.1 uncultured Eubacteriales bacterium | reverse complement strand
AACAACCTCAAGGCCCAGCTGGAATCGCGGGGCATCAAGGTCGTGATGACCCGGACGGTCAACGACGTGAGCTTGAGCAATTCGGCTCGTGCGCAGATCGCCAACGGTGCGAAAGCCGACCTGTTCGTCCGCATCCACGGCGACGGCAGTCCAGACGAGTCGGCCGCCGGCGCCTGCACGCTGTATCCGGCTTCAAACGCGTGGACCAAACCCATCGCCGCCGATAGCAAGCGCGCTGCGGGTCTGATCCAGTCGGCGGTAGTCGCCTCGACCGGCGCGGTCGATAGGGGTACGTCGGCCCGCGGGGACCTCGCAGGGTTCAACTGGGCAAGAGTCCCGAGCGTCTTGGTCGAGTGCGGCTTCCTCAGCAACCCGGTCGAAGACCGCCTCCTTGCCAGTCCGCACTATCAGGACAAGCTCGCGCGCGGCATCGCCGACGGGGTCGTGGCCTATCTGGATGGAGCCGAGTGATGAGGGGAGCGGGCAGGGCGGCAGCGTGGGGTGTCGGGCTTGCGCTCCTCGCCGTCGCGGCAGTGGCTGTCGCTGCATACACCGGGCTGCTGGTTGTGCCGGGCTCGGAACAGTCACCCGATGCCGTCGTGGTCATCCTATCGGCTCCCGACGAAAGCGGTGACGAGGTTGCGCGGCTCGCGTTCGAGGTGACTGAAACGAGTGCGCGTGCGCTCGATACCTCGGCCGCCGTCATCGTTCCGGGCACCAGCGCGGTGACGCCCGCGCAGGCGCTGACTTTCGGAGGTGGCGCAGCCGTCGCTAAGGCGCTCGCGCCGCAGACGGGGGGCGTGGAGCTGCCGTGGGTGGTACTGCCCTCCGATGCGTGGAGCGACGTTGTGGACGCCGCAGGCGGGTTGCGCGTCGAGCTTCCTGCAGACGTTCGCTCGTACAGCGCCGGCCGGTTGGATCTGATACCGGCCGGAAACGTGAATCTGACGGGCCCCCAGTTGCTGGCGGTCTTGGCTGCGGCAGACTACTTCACCGCGCATGACCGTGACTCCGCTCTCAGGCAGGTCGAGTCGGGGCTGGCCTCTGACATGCCATCCGTGCGGTCGAGCCTTCCCGAGTTGCTCGCACAGGGCGCGGCCTCCTCGTCGCTGAACGCGGCACAGCTGTCGGCGTTCGCCGGCGCGCCATAGCGGCCGCAGTACGCTGCGGGTCTTTGTGCTCCCGCGTGTGGAACGGAGTGCTTCGAATCCGTATACTGGTGCGGAGTACTCGCGCGAGCCGATTCCGCGCCTGTCTGGGAGTGCAATCGTAGCCATGACAAAGCAGCCGAGCACGTCCCGCATGCCCGTGGTCGTATGGGGCCTGGTTTTCGTTCTGTCGCTGGCCGTGTTCATCAGTGCTTTCTGGTACCTCGACGGCGGCTCGGTGGTCTCCGACCTGGTGTCACAGGCGACCTCGTTGCTCGGTTCGGACACGGACGAGACTCCCGCCACTGGGACACCGGCCTCTTCGGAGCCCACGCTCACCCTGCCCCCGGGGATGCCGCGGGAGTTCGCGCTTCGCTTGTGGCAAGAGCAGCTCGACTCCCAGGCGATGATCACCAAGCTCGTGAGCGGAGACGTCACCTCGCTCACGGTCAAGTCTGTGGACGTCAAGGGTAACGATGCGACGCTCAATTCGGTGGTGGAGTTCGCCGACGGGGCCACCGCCGACGGGGTCATCGGCATGCACCGCTTCGGCGCGAACTGGTACGTCGCCTACGCCAGTGCGGGCAGTGCCGGTTCCGGTACACCGGGCGTGACGTCGCTACCCGCGCCGGACGAGGTCGATATCCCGCTGCTCAACACGATCATCGCCCAGCAGGTGAAGAGCTCGGCTATCCTTCAGGAATACGTTGACGGCAAGGTCAAGAAGGTGACGGTCGAACGCGTCACCTCCGGCCCGAACACGGCGACTGTCGCCCTGAGCATGGACGAGGACCACGAGGAGGGATATGCGGATCTCGTTGCGATCAAGCAGAAGGTCGCCGCAGAGGACGCATGGTTCCTCGCCCGGTTCGTGAAGACTGGCACGGACACCAAGAACTAGACGGATCACCCGTATCGGGAGGCAGAATCAGCCGGTGGAACTTCGCGACTACCTCAACGTAATCCGAGCCCGCAAAGGCATCATCATCTTGGCCACGGTCATCGTCGCAGCGGTGGCTCTCGCGGTCTCGCTCATCCAGCCTTCTGTGTATCAGGCTCAGGCCAAGGTGCTCATCTCCGAGAAGGACACCGGCGCTGCGCTGCTCGGTACCATCATCCCGGAGTTGTCGAGCCAGCCTGAACGCGCGCTGCAGACGCAGGTACAGCTGGTCGAGGTCCGACCCGTTGCCGAGGCGACCATCAAGGAGCTGGGGCTCGAGGAGACGCCTGATGCGCTGTTGGCGCGCGTCACTGTCGCAGCGGTCGGCCAGACCAACGTCATCGCCATCACCGTGCAGGCCGCGGATCCGGAGCAGGCCGCCAAGATTGCCAACACGATGGCAGCCAAGTACGTCGAGGCGTCGCGGGACCGCAAGCGCGCGACCATCAAAGAGGCAGCCGACGAGGTCCAGCAGCGTCTTGACGAGGCGCGCGATCAGATCATCGCCTTGGGCGAGAAGATCCAGCAGTCCGGCAAGAGTGATGACCTGGCCGCCGAGCTCCAGATCGCGACGGGCACCTACACCACGCTTGCGGAGAAGCTCGAGACACTGCGGGTCAACGAGCGTCTCGAGGCGGGGGCGGGGGTCATAGTCCAGCCGGCCGTCGTCGAGGGAAGCCCCGTCGCGCCCAAACCGCTGCGCAACGGCGCCATTGGAGCGTTGGTCGGCCTGATCTTTGGCCTGTCGATGGCCTTCTTGTATGAATACCTGGACAACACTATCAAGTCGACCGAGGAGGCCGAACGCGTCTACGGCGCACCGGTCCTGGGAATCGTGCCGATCGACAAGCTCGACAAGGGCCAGAAGCGCCGCCTCACGATCACGGAAGCTCCTGGATCGGCGGCGGCAGAGGCCTATCGGGTCGTCCGCAACTCGCTTGACTTCATCAACTTCGAGCACGACCTTAAGACGCTCCTGTTCACCAGTGCCGCCCCGGCAGAGGGCAAGTCCACTGTGGCTGCGAACCTGGCATCCGCGCTGTCGCAGGCGGGCAAGAAGGTCGTTCTCGTGTCGACGGACTTCAGGCGCCACACGACCGACCAGTTCTTCAACGTCAACAACATGATCGGCCTCTCGGACGTGTTGCTTGGTACGCACTCCCTCAAGGCTGCACTGCAGAGACCCGGCGATGATCAGCTGCTGATTCTGACCGCCGGCAAGATGCCGCCGAACCCGTCCGAGCTTCTGGCTTCGGCGAAGATGAAGGAGGTCATCGAGTCGCTTGAAGAGTGGGCGGACTGGGTGATCATCGACTCTCCGCCGGTCTTGGCGGTCGCGGACCCGGTCTCGGTCGCGCGATGGGTCAACGGCGTACTGATGGTCAGCAAGGCCGGCGAATCGACCAAAGAGGCGGCTCAGAAGTCGGTCGAGTTGCTCGGCAAGGTCGGCGCACG
>CAZCRB010000155.1:0-3572 GCA_964500985.1 uncultured Eubacteriales bacterium | reverse complement strand
TACGGCATGTTCGCGCTCCCGCTCGACGAGGTCGTGCGCATCCACTCGTCGAGCGGCACCACCGGCAAGCCGATCGTGGTGGGCTACTCGCGCGGGGACATCAACACCTGGACCGAGCTGACCGCCCGGGTCGCGGCCGAGGCCGGCGTACACCGCGGGGACCTGGTGGACATGGCGTTCCTCTACGGCATGTTCACCGGCGGGTGGGGGATGCACTACGGCATCGAGCGCATCGGGGCGACGATCATCCCGGCCGGCTCGGGGCAGACCGAGCGTCACCTGATGATGATGAGTGACTTCGGGACCACCGTGCTCGTGTCCACGCCGAGCTACGCGCTCTATCTCGCCGAGCAGGGCGAGGCGGCAGGCGTCGATTTCGAGAAGCTGCCCCTGCGTCTGGGCCTGTTCGGCGGCGAGCCGTGCTCCGACGCCATGAAGCGCGAGATCGAGGCGAAGCTGCACATCCGGGCCGCGGACAACTACGGCCTGTCAGAGGTCATGGGCCCCGGCGTGGCCGGCGAGTGCGAGTGCGGGTGTGGGCTGCACCTGGCGGAGGACCATCTGATCGCCGAGATCGTCGATCCCGAGACCGGCGAGACGCTGCCGTACGGCGAGGAGGGCGAGCTCGTCCTGACCACGCTGACCAAGGAGGCGTTCCCGGTCCTGCGCTACCGCACCCACGACCTCACCGTGCTCGACCCGCAGCCGTGCGCGTGCGGGCGCACGCTCGTGCGGATGCGCAAGGTCCGGCAGCGCACCGACGACATGCTCATCATCCGCGGGGTCAACGTGTTCCCGAGCCAGATCGAAGACGTGCTGTTCCGCATCGAGGGCGTGCGGCCGCACTACCTCATCGTCGTGGACCGCAAGAAGAACCTCGACGACCTCGAGCTGCGCATAGAAGTCGAAGAAGCGGTCTTTTCCGATATCATGGCCAATATGGTGGCGTTCCAGCAAAGCGTCGCCGACAAGCTCCAGTCCGTTCTCGGCCTCAGAGCGCGTATCGTGCTTGTGGAACCCGGCGCCATCGAGCGCACTGCGGGTAAGAGCAAGCGGGTCCTCGACCTGCGCAACGGCGGCTAGCGCGCCGCACGGCCCGGGAACGTCTATCTGTCAGGGAGGTCTTGGCGTATGCCCGTATGGGCGTGGGTTGCCATCGGGGTGGGCGTCGCCCTCATCGGCGCGGCGGTCGCCGCCGGCGTCTGGTTCGGGCTGCGTGCGCTCGAGCGGCGCATGTTGCTCAAGCTCGTCGTGCGCGCTGAAGCGGTGGATGCCGCCAGCCAAGCACTCGTCGACGTGGTCGAGCGCCTCTCGGTCGCCGCAGACGAGGAGATCGAGGAGTTCGCCGACGACCCGGATTCGACCGAGCGCCGCACGCTCGCCGAGGTTCGCAGCCGCGGGATGATGCTGGCCGACGAACTGGACCACATGGCGATGCCCAAGAAGCTCGTGCCCGCTGCTGATGCGCTCGCCGATGCGGCGTTCGTGCTCGCGCGGGAGGCCGGGTGCGTCACGGACGAGGACACCGGCCCCGAAGCGCTCGACAAACTGGGTAGTCTCGACCTGAGTGGTGTCGTCGCGTACGGTGAGAAGGCGCGCAACCTGATCGCCGGTGCGTGCGACGCGTGTGGCCTGCAAGAGACAGCCGTCTACGGTGGAGGGCTCTACCTGTGAACCGCAACCCGGGCAACGTGATAAAGGGAGTCGCGGCGCTCGTCGTCCTCGTCATCTTGATCGTCGTCGTCTGGAACTGGTACGGCGACTACCGTGACGCACAGCAGGTGACTCCCGGCGAGACCACGGGAACCGCCACCGCGACCGTTCCCCCGGCGGGGAAGGGGACGTCGGTCGCTCCCGCGAGCAACAAGGCCGTTCCCGGGGTGTCCACCGTCGTGGTCCTCATCGACGGCCTCAACTTCCGCGCCGAGCCGGCCGCCGACGCCAAGGCGCTGCGTGGTCTGGACAAGGGCGAGAAGCTCAAGCTGCTGGCGACCAAAGAGACGTGGTACCAGGTGCAGGCCAGCAACGGCAAGGTGGGCTGGATCTCGAGCAACCCCAACTACAGTCGCATCGAGGGACAGTGACACGATGAAGACGATCGGCGCCGCGGACGAGTTCTGGCGACTCAGGCTGACCCGGGTCGACACGACCGACGAGCTCGACTTCGAGTGGCACGACGACATCTTGTACCGCCAGCCGCGCGTCAGCGCAACCGGCGAGGTCGAGCTGTGGCACGTCGAGGCCGTCCGCCTGGACGACTACGACACCATCGTCAGGATCGCCACGTTCGCCGAGCGCGAGGAAGCCGAGTCGTTCTACGACCGGGCAAAGGAAGACCTCGCCGAGATGACCAAGAATCAGTTCGAGGACGCCTACCTGTCACCGGCGTCGGACGACGCAGCGCCCGAGTAGGCCGCGCGTCGTGAGCCATCCCCGCAGCGAAGGGGATGTGGGCCCAAATCGCAATGTAACATAAGATGTATTATCGCGCATGCGAGCAGCGGAACTCTGAGCACGATAGGCCTCTGAGCAGGCACGATCCACATCAGGGCTTTCTTCCACCGCCATACGTTCCCGCTGGCTTGCGGTCGGCCCACTCGTGGACCGATGGTCCGACGGTGTGCATCTTGGCGTCGTAGTCCACCGCGTGACGCAGGTCGAGCAGATCGCGCTTGAGCGCCAGGTAGTCCTCGACGAGCGCCTGTTCGCTGTCGAAGGTCACCGTCGGTGAGGTTCCGGCGCTACAGGGAAACTGTTGCGCCTCCCTCACCACGACGACCGGCTTCTCGGCCGTGAGCGCCGGCTCGGGCTGAGCCAGATTCACGACGAGCAGCGTCGTCGCGGACGACAGAATAGCGGTCGCCCCGAGCCGCGCAACACTGGCCACGACGCGCCTGAGGGCGCTGCGTGACATGGTGTGCCTCCTTGCGCAGTCGTGCATGTCTTCAGGTGAGCGTTCCCGGGCGCGGTGCCGTGGCCCG
Source organism: uncultured Eubacteriales bacterium (assembly GCA_964500985.1). Taxonomy (GTDB): domain Bacteria; phylum Actinomycetota; class Coriobacteriia; order Anaerosomatales; family PHET01; genus CAZCRB01. Next base: position 591 of record CAZCRB010000155.1, on the reverse strand, counting down.
CAGGCCTCGTCCCAACGGCGTATGCGATCGGGCTCCATATCACCCGAAGGGATGATGCACGGGCACGCGCGCCAACGAAATCGGCCCCGGACCGCGTCGTTACGCAGCCCGGGGCCGTTCTTGTCGTGCTCGAAGCGGGTGACGCTAGCCCTTGGGGTAGGTCTCCTCGGTCGTACCGACTCCGGCAGCCTGTGCCTGGAGCTCACCGCCCCAGTCGGGCGAGTCGATGACGCCCTCAGAGTCCGGAGGCAGGATGAGGTTGAGGATGATACCGATGAAGGCCGCGAGTGCCATGCCCGGAACGGTGTACTTGCCGAGCGGGATGGCGAACCCGCCGGTCTCCATGCCGATGCCGATGGTGAGCACGACGCTCGACAGGATCAGGTTGCGGCTGTGGCTGAAGTCGATGCCGCTCTCGACGAGCAGGCGCAGGCCGCTCGTCGCGATCAGGCCGAAGAGCAGCAGCGAGATGCCGCCCATGACCGCGGTCGGGATCGAGCTGATCGCCGCACCGAACTTGGGCACGAAGCCACCGATGAGGATGGCGAACGCGCCGGCGAACCAGAACAGCTGGGTCGCGTAGACCTTGGT
>CAZCRB010000154.1:0-3578 GCA_964500985.1 uncultured Eubacteriales bacterium | reverse complement strand
ACGCCGTATCGGGTTTTTCCTGACCCCGCTCGCGGAGTCTCCCCGATGCCGACCGACCTCGTGCGCCCCGATGATTCCGTGGGGGCCACAGGCCGCCCGTCGGTGTTCCGACGTTTCGGACGAGGGGATCTGGCACGTGCACACACACGCTGAACTGCGGTGCAAAGCCGCCTGCGGCTGCGGGCGCACACGATGAGCTCCGACGTGCGCACCGAGATCGCCGAACGATTCGACGCGGCCGCAGAGGCGCTCATCTTGTTCGACGCCGACGACCCGGCCAGTGTCGCCGAGCTCGTCGCCCGCCTCGAGACCGTGGCGGACTCGTTTCCCGACGCATCCGATGAGCATCCCGCTCACCGTGCGACGTCGATCGCCCGGCGCATCGAAGCCGGCGACACGTCGCTGCTCGGCGAGCTCGAGGCCGCCTACAGCGCGGCGCGGGCTGATTTCGAACGCGGCCTGCGCGCGCCGGCGGTGACCGCCACCGAGGCCGCGACCGAGGCCGCGACCGCGACCGACCCCGCGACCGACGCCACCACCACCGACGCGACCTCCGCGACCGCGGTGATGCCCCTGGCCGGCGACGAGGAACTCCTGCGCGACTTTGGGCAGCGGGCCATCGAGCATCTCGATGACGCCGATGAGCACCTGCTCGTTCTCGAGTCGGACCCGGCGGACCCCGGAGCCATCGACGCCGTGTTTCGCGCATTTCACACCATCAAGGGGATGGCGGGCTTTCTCGCGCTCGACGCCGTATCCCAGCACGCACACGAATCCGAGACGCTTCTGGCCGACGCGCGCAGCAGCGGCACTGCCGTGGCGGGCGAGGTCGTCCAGACGCTGTTCACCGCCGTCGATCGCATGAGGGCGCTCGTGTACGACGCCACCGGGCTCGGCGAGCCGACGGCGCCCGACACCGCAGGCCAGCCGCAACAGAGCGCCGCGGCGGCCAGCCAGCCGAGCGCAAGTGGTGCCGACGTCTCCACCCGCGCCGCCGCCGTCTCCGATCGGCAGGGCACCGTCCGCGTCGAGGAGGCGCGGCTCGACGCGCTGCTCGACACGATCGGCGAGATGGTGATCGCCGAGTCCATGGTCTCGGCGTCGCTCGTCAACGGGGCGGACGTCGCCACACTGGCCGCGCAAGTCGAGCGGCTCGACAAGATCAGCCGCGAGCTGCAGCAGATGGCCACCTCGCTGCGCATGGTCTCGCTCCGGCCGACGTTTCGCCGCATGAGCCGCCTGGTGCGCGACCTCGCGCACAAGGCCGGCAAGCAGATCGACTTCGTCATCACCGGCGAGGACACCGAGCTGGACAAGGTCGTCGTCGACCGGATCTCCGATCCGCTCGTCCATGCGTTGCGCAACGCGGTCGACCACGGTATCGAGTCCCCCGAGGCGCGCGTGGCGGCGGGCAAGCCGGCCGTCGGCCGCGTCGAGTTGCGGGCCTATCACGCCGGCGGCGCGATACACGTCGAGGTGCGCGACGACGGACGCGGGCTCGACCCCGAGCGCATCCGCGCACGCGCCGTGGAACGCGGGCTGCTCGCCGAGGGCGAGACCCCGGACCGCGCGGCGCTGCTCGACCTGGTCTTCGAGCCGGGCTTCTCGACAGCCGAGAAGGTCACGGACGTGTCGGGCCGCGGCGTGGGCATGGACGTCGTGCGCAGCACGATCGAGGAGCTGCGCGGACGCCTCGACCTGACGAGCGAGAGCGGCGTCGGCACGACGCTGTCGGTGCGCCTGCCCATCACGCTCGCGATCATCGACGGCATGGTCGCGCGGGTCGGGGAGGAGCGCTACATCGTCCCGATGCTCGCTATCGAGCGTTCCGTGCGCCCCACGCCCGATCAGGTGACCACCGTGGCCGGCCGCGCCGAGATGCTCAGCCTCGACGACGGCATGCTGCCCGTCCTGCGCCTGCACGAGCTCTTCTCGACGGGCGGCGCGCAAAACGACCTCACCGACGCGGTCGTCGTGATCGTCAGCGACAACGGCGTCCGTGCCGGGCTGCTCGTGTGCGAGCTGCTCGGCCAGCAACAGACCGTGATCAAGCCGCTCGGCGATGGACTGGGCGATCAGCCCGGCATCACCGGCGGAGCAATCATGCCCGACGGCCGCGTGGGACTCATCCTCGACGCGGCGGGGCTCGTCCGACTCGCACATGGAAAGAGGGGTGAATGAGCATGCCGAGCACCACGCTTCAGACCGCTGCCCGGCCGGGCAAGTACCTGACCTTTGGCCTGGCCGAGGAGTTCTACGGTCTCGAGATCCTGCGCGTCCAAGAGATCGTGGGCCTGCTGCCGGTGACGCGCGTCCCGCGCCTGCCGTCGTTCGTGGCCGGCGTCGTCAACCTGCGGGGCCGGGTCATTCCGGTCGTCGACCTGCGGCTCGCCTTTGGGTTGCCCGCATCGGCGATGCACGACCGTACCTGCATCATCGTGGTCCGCGTGGAACGCGCGGGCGGCGGCTCGACGGTCATGGGGGCGCTCGTCGACGAGGTGTCCGACGTGGTCGATCTGGCCGCCGAGGCGATCGAGGACACGCCGGAGTTCGGCGCGGCGGTCGACACGTCGTTCATCAAGGGGGTGGGTCGGTCTGAGGAGCGCGTGCTGCTGCTGCTCGACATCGACCGTGCGCTCTCCGGCGCCGAGCTCGATGCCGCCGAGAGTGCCGTAGAGCTTTGTGACGCCGTCAAAGACACGCAGACCGGGGGGAATTCGTGATGCTGAAGAACTGGAGCTTGGGGCTCAAGCTGGCCGTTGGGTTTGGCTTGGTGGCAATCATCGCCGTCATCATCGGAGTGGTTGCGTACAGCTCGGTCACCACCATGGGGACGAACGTGGCCGAGCTGGCCGTCGATTCTCAAGCCGCCAACGCCACGATGGAAGCGCGCGACGCGCTCGTGAACAACCAGCTCATCTTCATGGAGATCATGGCCACGAGCGATCGTCAGGAGTTCGAGGCGCTCAAGAGCAAGAGCCTGGCCGCCGACGAGACCTTTGACACCTACATGAAGGCGCTGCTCGATGGCGGAGAGACCGGGCAGGGTGTTGTCGCCAAGGCGGACACTGAAGAAGTGCGCGCCGCGGCACAGGCCGCGCTGGACTTCCAGGACCGCGAGTTCGCACCGCTTCTCACGCAGGGTATCGCGATCAAGGAGGCCGCGTTCGCGCAGGGCAAGAGCGGTTCGAGCGCCAAGGAACTCATGGCAGTCGACGACAAGCTCGATGCCGTGGCCCAGCAGATGCGCCAGCTGACCGACGAGGCCGAGGCCGCCGCGACCACCGAGCTCAATTCCACGGCCGACCGCGCTGCGTCCTTCGCGTCCCAGACGCGCATCCTTACCTTGGTCATCCTCGTGATCGGCGTCGCGATCGCCGTCGCTCTCGCCTGGTTCATCACCCGCTCCATCACGCAGCCCATCGAGCGCGTCATCGCGAGCCTGACCGCCGGCGCCGAGCAGGTCACGAGCGCCTCGAACCAGGTCGCCTCGGCCAGCCAGCAGCTCGCGGAGGGCGCGTCTGAGCAGGCCGCCAACCTCGAGGAGACGTCGAGCTCGCTCGAGGAGATGAGCGGCA
>CAZCRB010000153.1:0-3580 GCA_964500985.1 uncultured Eubacteriales bacterium | reverse complement strand
CCGCCGAGAACGACGAAGATGCGCGCGAGGATGCGCTCGACGTTCATACGCTCGGTCTTGCATGTGCGCGCCATCAGTTCCATGTGAGGCCTCGCTTCCCGTAGGCGTGCCACCGCCGGCGGCATCGTTCGCTGGGTATGTTCCCCAATGGGCCGCTCGCCTTCCGAGCCGGCATCCGCCACCGGTAGGGGAGGTCGCGCGTGGACGCACGTCGGCGCATCGGCACGTTGCTCGAATCCACCTCACTCGCCGTCGTGGCGACCTCCAACGAGGGGGCTCCGTACTGCTCGCTCGTCGGCATCGCGGCGCCTGTCGAGGGGCTGGTCTACTTCGCGACCACGCGCTCGACCCACAAGTGGGCGAACCTCGCCGCCGACCCGCGCGTCAGCGTGCTCGTCGACAACCGGAGCGGCAAGCCGGTCGACTTTCACGAGGCCACCGCGGCAACGGGCGTCGGAACCGCCGAGGAGTGCCGCGACGACGCGGCTGCTGCGGCTCGGGCCGCGCTGCTCGAGCGCCATCCCTACCTGCTCGACTTCCTCGACTCGCCTTCGACCGTGCTGGTGCGGGTGCGCATCGAGCACTGGTACGTCGTCACCCGGTTCCAGCAGGTCGACCGCGTCGACTGCGCCGCGCCGCGATGAGCGGCAGCGGCCCGCTCACCGCGACGCTGGCCGAGGCGGGTCGGCTGCCCGTCGAGCTGGTCGGCGGCAAGGCCCGCTCGCTCGGGCAGCTGCTCGACGCGTCCCTGCCCGCGATCGACGGGATCGTCATCACCACGTCCGCGTTCCGCGCGTTCGCCGCCGGTAGCGGACTCGCCGAGCGGGTGGCGCTCGAGTTCGCGCGTCGCCCGTTGGACGACATGCGCGACGAGGAGCTGTGGGACGCATCCACGCGCATCCGCTCGGCGTTCCAGGCCGCGCCGTGGCCGCATGAGCTGCGCGAGGAGGTGGAGCGGCGGGTCGCTCCGATCGTCGCGACGGGGCCGGTGGTGGTGCGCTCGTCGGCTCCGCAGGAAGACTCGGCCGAGCGCTCCTTCGCGGGCCTGCACGAGTCGCTCGTCGGCGTGCGCGGGGTCGAGGCGGTGCTGTCCGCGGTCGCGACCGTGTGGTCGTCGCTGTACTCGGAGCGGGCGCTGATGTATCGAGCGGAGCTCGGGCTCGATGTGGGTCGGGCCGCGATGGCGGTGGTCGTCCAGCCGCTTGCGACCAGCGAGCGCAGCGGGATCGCCTTCACCGCCAGCCCGGTCGAGGCCGGAGCCGGCGAGATCGAGGCGGTGTGGGGGCTCGGCGAGGGGCTCGTCAGCGGGCGCATCGATCCGGACCGCTGGACGATCGAGCGCGCGTCGGGCGAGGTTCTCGCGCACGTGCCCGGACCGCGCGACCGGACGATGGCGCTGCACGGCACGCGTATCGAGCTCGAGGACGTCAGTGCGGCGCACCACCGCTCCGCGCCGCTCGGCCCCGATGAGATCCACAGCGTCTGGGCGCTCGCGCTCAGCGCCGAGGCGCGCTTTGGCGCACCCCAGGACTGCGAGTGGACCTACGACCGCGGCCGACAGGTGCTCGTCCAGTCGCGCCCCATCACCACGCTTCCGGTCGACGCGCGCTCGTCGTGGGCCCGCGCCGAGAGCGGCGAGGAGCGGCTCATCGAGCTGGGCCGACGCATCGACGGCGAGCTGCTCCCCGCGATGGCGCGCGAGACCCAAGCGCTGCGCGCGGTGGACCTGGCCGTGCTCGGTGACGATGCGCTCGCCGCACAGGCGCGGGCGTGCCACGAAGCGGTGGAGCGGTGGAGGGAGGTCTACCGGACCGAGTTCATCCCCTTCGCCCACGGCGTGCGGGTCTTTGGCCGCTACTACAACGACCGCATCCGGCCGCGCGATCCGTTCGAGTTCATCGGACTGCTCGTGCGGACTGACGAGGAGTACGCGCAGCACGCCCGTCTGCTCGCCGAGATCGGCGTCGAACCGCCTCCCGGGCCGGTGGCCAAGGACCGCCCCGAGCGCGAGACGCGCTTCTTCGAGCTCGTGGGAGCCGAGGAACGCGAGCGAGCGGCCCGGCTGCTCCGTCTGGGGCGAGACTCGTGGCGGCTCCGGGACGACGACAATCTCTACCTGCGTGCGCTCGAGCAGGAGGCGGAGCGGGTGCTGGCCGAGATTGTCGGCCGCAGGGCTCGAAGCGACGGCGGGGGCCACGTGAGCGAAGCGCTCGCAGCGGCGGAGTCCGCGCTCGCCGGGCTGGCCGCCACGTCCGTCGATTCGAACCGCCCGCCGCCGCTGGTCGCCGAGCCGGGCGAGACGCCGCGGCAGCTGCTCGGCCAGCCCGCCGCGCCCGGGGTGGGCCGCGGCGTCGCGCGGGTGGCGCGGACCGCCGCCGAGGTGCGCGAGCTGCGGCGCGGCGAGGTGCTCGTGGTCGACGCGCTGGAGCCGGACACCGCCGCCTTCGCGGCGCGAGCGGCCGCCATCGTCGAGCGTCGGGGCGGCATGCTCGTGCACGGCGCGATCGTGGCGCGCGAGCACGGGGTACCGGCGGTCACCGGCATCACCGATGCGACGAACGTCATTCGCACAGGTCAGCTCGTGACGGTGGACGGTTACCTCGGCATCGTGGTGCTCGACGAGGTGTAGAGGGTCCCACCTGTACAATGACGATCGAGGGCGTGCGAACACACGAGGGGGAGACTCATGTCGTTCTGGAGCAGCTACTGGTGGCCTGCGGTCACGGCGCTCATCGGCTTCATCTACGTGGGGTTGCTGCTGAACCAGTGGTACCACCGGCGCCAGCCGCACCAGCTGGCCTGGGCGTTCGGGTTCTTCCTGTACGGTGCCGCGGCGCTGATGGAGTTCTACTCCGAGTACACGCAGAACTGGGACCCGACCCTGTATCGCATCTACATCGTGTGCGCGGCCTCGATGGTCGGCTTTCTTGGGCTGGGGACGCTGTACCTCGTGGCCAAGCGCCGCATCTGGGGCGACATCTACCTGGTCTTCAACCTGGTCATGCTCGCCATCTTCTTGTGGGGCGCCTTCACCGCCGAGCTCGACTACGCGGCGCTCAAGCCCGGCATCGTCGTGGGCGGTGCAGGCCTTGGGCCGAGCGGGTCGTTCCCGCGCCTGATGTCGCTCGTCTTCAACATCCCGGGCACGTTGCTGCTGCTTGGCGGCTCGGCGTGGTCGGTCATCAAGTTCTGGCCCAAGAAGCAGTACCGCTACCGCGCGTGGGCCAACGTCCTGATCTTCACCGGCACGCTGTGCATCGCCGGCGCCGGCTCGATGGCGCGCGCCGGCATCACGGGCGGCCTGTACTTTGGCGAGATGATCGCGAGCGCCATCCTGCTCGCCGGGTTCTTGATGGCCAGCACGCTCGACAAGGGCGCGCAGACCATCCGCTCCGAGCGAACGGCGCGGCAGGCCGCCAGCGCCGAAGCGGCGCCCGCGGCGCGGGAGCAAGGGGAGTAGCGTGCGGCGGGTCGCGGCCTGGGCGGGCGGCATCCTCGCGATACTGGTCGTGAGCTGGGTCGTCCTGCACTTCGTCATCTCGCCGGTGAACCCGGAGCAGGAACCGCCGGCCAAGCACGT
>CAZCRB010000152.1:0-3645 GCA_964500985.1 uncultured Eubacteriales bacterium | reverse complement strand
CCGGCGGTCACCAACGTCCAGGTCGAGGACCTCGGTCACCTCAGCATCCTGTTCGACCGCGCCGTCGCCGACGAGGTGTGCGACTTCCTCCTCGCGTAGCGGGCGTGCGCGGCGCGCCTCTCGATGGTACGGTTTGCGCTGTCGGCCCGGTTCAGAAGTGCCGACCGTACGGTGTTGACGAGGAAGCCGAGGGTGCCGTGAACTACGAGATCGTCCTGATGTGGGTGGCGCTGACGCTGTATGCCGCCGGAAGCGCGCTGTTCATCGTCGGCGTGGTCTTCGAGCGCGAGAAGGTCGTTTCCGCAGCGCTCGTCGTCTCGGCACTGGGGCTCATCCCCCAGCTCGTCTCGTTCGGGATGCGCTGGGTCCGTTTGGGGCACGGTCCGTACCTCGGCTTCTACGAGGTCACCGGTAGCCTGACGATCTTCACCGTCGGCATGCTGGTGCTGTTGTGTTGGCGCTACCCCAAGCTCGCGCCCGTCGGCGTGATCGTGATGCCGTTCTCGTTCCTCGTTCTCGCCGGGGCGATGCTCGCCTCGAAGGGCGAGCTCCATATCACCTCGTCGCTGGCCAGCTACTGGCTGTTCATCCACGTGATGTTCGCCAAGCTGGGCGTGGGCAGCTTTGTCATGTCGTTCGCGCTGGCTACGGTGTTTCTTTTGCGCGCCAAGTCGGTCAAGGGCCGCTGGGCCCACCATCTCGAGAAGCTGCCGTCGCAAGACATCGTCGACTATCTGTCGTACCGCTTCGCCGTCGCCGGGTTCCTGTTCTGGGGCGTGATGATCGCGTGCGGCGCCATCTGGGCCAACGAGTCGTGGGGGCGCTACTGGGGCTGGGACCCGATCGAGACCTGGAGTCTCATCGTGTGGCTCATCTACGCGGGCTACCTGCACCTGCGCCTGACGATGGGGTGGCGCGGCGAGCGCGCGTCGTGGTACTCGGTCGCGGCGATGCCCATCGCCCTGTTCACGCTCGTGGGCATACCGGCGCTCTTCAACTCGATCCACGGCGCCTATCTCGGCGGCTAGCTACTCGACGGTGACCTCACCGGTCATCGACGGGTGTATGACGCAGGAGTAGGGGAACGTGCCGGCCTTCTCGGCCTTCCACGTGACGCTCGCGCCCTGCGTCTGGCTGCCGAGGTCCTTGCCGTCGATCGTGACCTCGTGAGGCGCGCTGTCCTCGTTGGTGAAGGTGACGGTGTCCCCGACCTTGACGGTCACGCTCGCGGGCGAGAACGCGAAGCCCTTCTCCGTGACCGTCACACCGCCTCCCGAACCGGCGCCGCCGGTCGAGCCGGTGTTGCTCGGGCTCGACGCGCCGCCGCAGCCAGCGAGTATCACGGTCAAGGCGACGAGCACGACGACGATGAGAGCCGTACGAGTCCTGTTCATGGCGTCTCCAATCCGCATGGGGTGCGGCGCAGGCCGCTGCGGCGCACAAGAGGCTCTATACCCGCCTCTAGTGGAGCTGCCCCCAGACGAGCCCGGCCGCGATCCACCACATGATCACGCCGATGACGATGTCGAGGACCCGCCAGGCGCTCGGCCGCTCGAAGATCGGGGCGAGCAGGCGCGCGCCGTACCCGAGCGCGAAGAACCAGACGAGTGACGCGGTGCAGGCCCCGGCGACGAACCAGACCCGCTGCGCCGCCGGATACTGGGCCGCGATGCTGCCCAGCAAGACGATCGTGTCGAGGTAGACGTGCGGGTTGAGCAGGCTCACGGCGAGCGTCGTGACCACGACGGTGCCGAGCGTGGCCGCCTGCCGCGCTGCGCCGGGCGCTCGGGTATCGAGGTGGCCGGGGCGGGCGGCCGCCTTGAACGCCAGCGCGCCGTAGACCGCGAGGAACCCGGCGCCGCCCCACGCGGCGACCGAGGTGAGCGCCGGGAAGCGCGCGATGATCGCGCCAAAGCCGACGGCCCCGGCGACGATGAGCGCCCAGTCCACCGCGACGCACAGCGCCGCGACCAAGAAGACGTGCGAGCGAGCGAGCCCCTGACGGAGCACGTGGGCGTTCTGCGCGCCGATGGCGGCGATGAGGCTGAAGCCGAACGCGGCTCCCGCCAAGTAGGGTGTCTGGTGCAACATGCCGGGAAGCGTAGCAGAGTCGCCGGCCGTGCCGGTCTCGGCGTCCGACGAGCCGGTTCGCGCGCCGCAGAAGGTGCAACGGCACGGTCCATGCGTGCTACGCTTCTGCACGCCGCGCGCACGCAGCGCAGCGGCGTCCCCGGTCACGGAGTATGGAGTGCGTGTTCTCGCCAAGCATGGAGTGACTCGCGTCGCGTTGGCGATTCTGCTCGCGATGCTGCCTCTGTGCGCGCCGGTGAGCGCAGCCGCGGCCCCGGCGGCGTCCAAGCCGGCGACTGCATCGCTCGACGCCAAGAAGGCCGAGCAGGAAGCCGCGATCAACGACCTGGCGCGGATGCGCGACGAGCTCGACACCAAGGTTTCCGAGTACGTGTCGATCAGCCGCGAGCTCGAGCAGACCCGCAACGATGTCTCCGAGGTCACCACCCAGCTCGCCGAGATGGACCTCGAGCTGATCGCCAAGGAGACGGCGATCGTGGACCGGGCCGTGCAGCTGTACCGCAGCGACCGGATGGGCATGCTCGGGATCCTGCTCAGCGCCCAGTCGGTGCCGGACCTGATGGACCGGCTCAACTACCTCTCGAAGATCACCGAGCGCGACGCCCAACTCATCGTCGATATCCGCAAAGCGCGCGCGGAGACGGCCTACCTGCAGGAGAGCCTGAGCCGGCGGGTCATGCGGCTTTCCGACCTGCAGGACGCGGCCGACGCCCAGCGCTCGCAGATCGAGAGCGATCTGGTCCAACAGCAGGACCGCGCCATCGCGCTCGGCCAAGACATCGCGGCGCTCATGCGCCAGTCCAGCTACGACGCGGCGCAGGGGTCCGACCCCAACGGCTCGTTCAATCCCGATGCGGTCATCTCCGACACGCAGTTCCGCGCCGCGCAGGCGATGACGGTCGCCGACATCCAGGCGTTCCTCGACCAGCAGCCGGGCACGCTGCGCGTGTACCGCGCCGCGGACCACAACGGCACCGTCCGTACGGTCGCCGAGATGGTCGCCGAGGCGGCGGTCGCGTGGAACGTCAACCCAAAGGTCCTGCTCGTGAAGTTGCAGAAGGAGCAGTCGCTGCTGTCCAAGCAGAACCCCTCGCAGAACGCGTACGACTGGGCGATGGGGTGCGGCAAAGCGGACAGCCGGACGTTCTACCAGTACCAAGGGTTCGGCAAGCAGATCTGGTTCGGCGCGCAGAAGCTCTCGCAGAACGCCGGCCCGTGGAAGCCCGGGATCGAGATGAAGATCGACGGCAGCGTCGTGCGCCCCATCAACTCGTCGACGTACTCGCTGTACAAGTACACGCCGCACTTCAGGGGGACGATGTCGTTCTGGCTGCTGTACTGGCGCTACTTCGGTGACCCGCTCGCGCCCTAGTCGATGGTCGGCGATTTGGGGAATAATCCCAGCACTGCACGATGACACGAGAGGGCGCCCACGATGGCAAAACCACAGAACAACGCGCTGCAGATCATCTTCTCGTTCTTCCTCGGACTGATGGTCCTCGCGTTCATCGGCATCGGCGTGTACACGTTCTATCCCTCGCCGGAGAAGCCGTA
>CAZCRB010000151.1:0-3668 GCA_964500985.1 uncultured Eubacteriales bacterium | reverse complement strand
GGTGCTGCTGGGTGAACGCGCCGATGAGGGTCGCGATCACCTCGGAGTCGGTGGTCGAGCGGAAGCGGATGCCGCGGTCCTTGAGCCCGTCGCGCAGCTCCGTCGTGTTGACGAGGTTGCCGTTGTGCGCGAGCGCGATGACCTGGCGGCCGATCGTCGAGAGGTGCGGCTGCGCGTTCTCCCAGCTCGTCGAGGAGCCGGTCGTCGAGTAGCGCGTGTGGCCGATGGCGACGTCGCCGGTCAGCGAGTCGAGGTCGCTCTCGCGAAAGACGCGGCTCACGAGCCCGAGGTTCTTGGTGACGGTGACGGTCTCGTGGTCACCGACGGCGATGCCGGCGGACTCCTGGCCGCGGTGCTGCAGCGCGTGCAGGCCGAAGTACGTCAGGCGTGCGACGTCTTCCCCGGGCGCGTAGACGGCAAAGACGCCGCATGCTTCCTCAGGGTGCTCGGGACGGTCGGCAAGGAGCGGTTCCTCGCAGGAGTTTCGCGTCATGAAAAGGAGACCTCGTATGGCCGGAGGGGGGTGCGAACGCGCGTAGGATAACACGGATGGCGCCGTGCGCAGTCCGTGCTCACTGAAGCGCTGCCGCCACGCCGTAAAACGCGCTCGGCGCCACCGACTTCTCGCCGCCCACCACGTAGGCGCGCAGCACGTCGGAAGAATGGCCGGCGAGCCACCCCGAGGTGGTCGCGCTCAGTGCCGACGCGTCGGTGTAGAGCAGCGGCCCGCCCAGCTCGCCGAGCGCCGATCCGCCGGTCAGGGCGTCCGGCAGCTTGTTGGCGACGGCCACGTCCGCGCAGCCCAACCACCCGCGGTCGACCGCGAGCTCGGCGATCTGCGACGCCGCGACGATGCGGTCCGACGAGGTCGCCATGCGCTCGCTCGCCCCCGCCGCGGAGACCACGCCGGCCGACAGGTACGCCGTCGAGCTGACCGCCACGCGCGGCTTGCCGGCGAACGTGGTCGACAATACGTTGGCGATCGACCCGGGCAGCTTGGAGCCCTGCACCATCAGCAGCGGCCGCTGCGTCGCGTACGCGATCGGCGACGCCGCGAGCGTGTCGTAGAACGCCGCCGGGTTCTCGCCGTTGGCGATCAGCGCGCCCTGGACCTGCGCGGGGCCGATGAGCGCCACGGCGCGGTTGGCGACCTGGGCCGAGAGGTCGTAGCGGTCGGCGCCGGTGATGCGCTCGATCGACCCGCCCGCGCCGACCTGCGCGGCGAGGCGCTTGTAGACCGCGTCCGGCAGATACATCGGGCCGCCCACCACGTGGATGTTGACCTTGCCGCCGTTGGCCGCGCGAATCGCGGTCAGCGCGTTCTCCGTCGCCCCGTGGACCTTGCCGCTGACAAGCGTCTTGCTCACGAGAAGCACCGGCGCGTGATAGGCACCGGCGAGCCCGGAGGCGGACAGCGGGTCGGCCGCCGCCTTGTCCTCGCCGCTGGCGATGATGACGTCGGTCACGCCGGCCCAGCCGGGGAAGGCGGTCTGCCCCGCGTTGGCGGCCACGACGAAGCGATCGGCGCCGGACAGGCGCGTCGTCACGGCGGGCTGCGGTTCGCTCGGCAAGTCGACGGTGAACGCGATGCTCTTCAGCGGTTCGGCGTTACCGGCGGCGTCCACCGAGTAGTAGTTGAGCGTGTGCGCGCCCTCGGTCGCCACGGTGATCGGCCCGGTGTAGGTGCGGGCCGCCGGCGCGTCGAGACCCCAGTAGGTGGCGCCGACGCCGGCGAGCGCGTCGGAGCCCGACAGCGTGATGGTCGCGGCGGCGTCGTAGGTCGCCTTCACGTCATCGGTGGTCGCGGGCGCGGCGCGATCGAGCACGAGCTGCCGCGAGTCGGTCCGCGTGTTGCCGAGCGCGTCGCGCGCCTGCACCGAGACGGTGCGCGCTCCGTCGGCGCCCGACAGCGTCGCGCTCGTCTGGGCCGCGATCGCCGTCCAGGAGCCGTAGGTGCCGGTGCCCGGGTCGATGCGCATCGTCCCGACCCCGGATCCGGCGTCGGACAGCGCGGTGGTGATGGCGACGCTGGTCGAGTTCACGTACGTGGTGCCGACCGGGCCCACCTGCACGGTCCCGGCGGGCGCGGTCGTGTCGGAGCGCAGGCGGTAGTGGGTGGTCGGGCCGGCCGCACCGCCAACGGCGACAGCGCGCACGTGGAACCAGCGCTCGCCCTCGCCCGGCGTCAGCGTCACCGAGCCGGCGACCGTATCGGAGACCGTGTCGGGATCGGTGGCCGCGGAGCCGTCGACCGCGTACGAGTAGCCCGCGATCCCCGCGCCCGCCGTCGCGCTGAAGGTCAGCGACGCGGACGACGTGGCGTACCACGTGGTCTGGGACGGGTGCGTCGAGGACGCGACGGTCGGAGCGGTGGGGGCCGCGACGTCGGCGCCGTACAGGTACAGCGCGCCGGCGAGCTCGTTGGTGCCGATGGTGCGCCGGGCGACACCGTAGTAGGCGCCCATCGTGCGATCCGAGTTCGGGTACTGGTCGTCGAGGCCGACCGTGTGGCCGAGCTCGTGCAGCACGACCGACTGGATGTCGATCGACGAGCCCACGGCTGACGTCGCCCACGTCTTGGAGTCGAACAGCGTGATGTCGGATTCGATGATGGTGTTGCCGCTGTACCAGTAGCGGTTCACGGCGAGCGCGTTGGCCGACGGGCCGGCGCTGTTGCTGAAGAACACGTCGTTGTAGCCGTCGGTGGACGGCGTGGGATAGACCGAGGTCGTGCAGGTCCCGGCGTAGCCGAGCTTGAACTTGGTCCCGGCGGCACTCCACGTGGCGAAGGCGGCCTGGATCTCGGCGCCCTCGCCGACGGTGTCGGCGGTGTTCTCGTTGATGCGATACGAGATGGGCAGCGCGCTCCACGTGCGCCCCGCCGTCGAGAAACCGACGTTGTAGGTCTTGTTGGCGACCTGGCTGTCGGCCGTGGTGACGTAGAGCGGCCCCGCACACGCGTACTGGGGGACGACGACGACCAGCGAGGTGTCGCTCCAGCTCTGCACGGTGGCCTGGCGCCGTCCGCCGGACAGCTGTAGGCCGTCGGCGAACTCGACCTTCCCGCCGGCGGCCCCAAAGCCGCTGCCGGAGATCGTGACCGTTTGGCTGAGGCCGGCGATCTGCGCGTCCGGCGTGATCGACCCGATCGTGGGCACGGCGGCCGGCGAGATAATGGCCGCGGCGAGCACGGTGGCGCCCGCTGTATCGACCGAGGCGGGCGCGATGGTCTCGGCGCGCGGCGCGTTGTTCGCGGGCAGGGCCAGCGGGTCCGGGACCTCACCGGAGCGCACGGCGTCGATGCGGCGCGCGAGCTCGTTGACGCTCAGGCCGAGCTCGGGCACGCGACCGCCGACGACCTCGAGCTTGCCGTACGAGCCGCCGGTGACCCTCCCGTCCTTGTCGAGGAAGACCACGCACTGCTCGCCCGGCGTGAAGGTCGCCTGGTCAGAGAGCGCGAGCCCGAGCCCGTCGACCTCGCCACCTTCCTGGGTCAGCGTGATGTCGGCGGGACGGCTGCCGGCCAGAACACGCCCGACATGCAGCGCGTTGTCGGTGACGATGCCCTTGCGCGGCTCGCCCGCCACGAGCGCGCGGGAGTGCGCGGCGCTCACGTGGACCACGACGACGGCGTCGGCGGCCTTGGCGAGCGCGTCCACGTCCATCGG
>CAZCRB010000150.1:0-3756 GCA_964500985.1 uncultured Eubacteriales bacterium | reverse complement strand
GGCCGGGTCGTACACCCGAAGCTCGGTTCCGTAGGGTGGCTCGCTGGCATACCCCGCGCGCAGCGAATAGGTCCCGTCGGCTCCGGTCACCGCGACCGGCCACTCCCACGGCTCGAAGAAGACCCGGGCCCCCGCGATGGGGTTGCCCGACTCGTCGCGCACCGTGCCGCTGACGGTCTTGGCGGCGCGGGCCGTGACGTTGACGCCCGTCCGAGTCTCCCCCGCGGCAAGAGCGGCACTGGTGCTGTCGATCGCATATTGCCCGGCGTAGTCACGGAAGTAGAGGTCGATGTCGCCAGCCGACAGGCCGCCGACGTCGTAGCTACCGTCGCTGGCCGTGAACGTCACCGGCTGAGATACCAGGTCGTCGTCGGGCGTGTACCACTCGGCGTACACGGCGACGCCGCCCACGCCCGCTCCGCCCTCGGTCAGCACCTTGCCCTTCACGTGGCCACCAGGCCGCACGCGCAGGTCACCCATGGTCGTGGTCGTGGCGAGCGAGACGCTCATCTGCCCCGTCGACGCGGTGGCCTCGAAGGATCCGGACAGGTCGACGGCCTGTACCTCGTAGTCGCCGGCCGGGAGACCGGTGGCGGTGTAGGTGCCGGTCACGCTCGTCCGCACGACGCGCACGGGCGCCGGGTCTTCGCCTCCGTACCACGCCGACGCGGTACCGAGCACCGTGACCGTGAGATCCTTGATCGGCGTACCGCCGGTCGTGGTGACGCGGCCGGTGAGGACGCCGCCCGCGGTCATGGTCACGTCCGCCGAATTCGTTGCCGCGCCCGCCGTCACCTGCATCGGCGTCGGCCCGTCGGCGTCCATGCGGAACGCCGGTAGCAGTGTCGCCGTCGGGTCTGCCGCGCGGACATAGTAGTAGCCCGGCGTCACGCCGTAGAAGCGATACGAGCCGTTGGCTGCCGACGTGGTCGAGGCGACCGCCCTGAAGTCGTCGTAGCCGCCCGTGTATCCGAGTTCGACCCGGGCGCCCCCGACAGCCGCCCCGCTCGTCTTGCGTACGGTGCCGCCGAGGTTGCCGCACCGAGCAAGGTCGATGCTCTTGCCGGTGAGCGTGACGCCGTCGGTGACCGTCAAGGTCGTCGCGAGCGACTGCTCGGCGACCCGACCGCCGGTGCTGTAGTAGGCCGATGCCCAGACGGGCGTGGAGTTGGCGTCGCGGAAGCCAAGCGTGTACGTCCCGGCCCTCAGGCTGCTGAGCAGGTAGTAGCCTGTTCCGTTCGTGAGCGTCTTTCCGACGCACTCGTAGACGCCGTTGGCCGACCGATAGGCGGTGACCTCGATGCCTGATTGAGCGGAGCTCGACCCCGTCACCGTGCCGGAGATGGAGCCGCTGCCGCTGCTGGACGCCGAAGCCGCGGCGGCCAGCGCGCCGGTGACGCTCAGCCGACCGTGACCGTACGCATCGTCGCGACCGGCGTCACCAAGATCCGTGGCTCCCGCCTCGAGCGCGTTCTCGACCTGTTCGGGGTTGAAGCTCGGATACGCCCCGAGCACCACGGCGGCCGCTCCGGCCACGGCCGGAGACGCCATCGAGGTTCCGCTCATGTAGCCGTACGCGCCGTCGTGGGTGGTCGACAAGATGTCGGAACCCGGAGCGGCGATGTCGATGGTGCTGCCAAAGTTGGAGAAGCTGGACTGCCGATCGTCCCCGTCTGTCGACGCCACGGAGATCACACCGGGGCACGCGGCCGGATAGCTCGGGTAGTCGCTGGCGCTGTTGCCTGCCGAGGCAACCACAACCACTCCACGCGTTCGAGCGTAGGCAACGGCCGCGGGGATGACGTCGCTGTAGCCGCCCACGATGCTCAGGTTGATGACCTTGGCACCGCGCGCGACCGCGTAGTACACGCCCTCGCTCACCTGGAACCACCCGCCGCTGCCATCCTTGGCGAGAACCTTGACCGGCAGGATGGAGGCGGCCGGTGCGACGCCGGCGATACCGACCGAGTTGTTCGCGGTCGCGGCGACGATGCCGGCGACGTGCGTGCCGTGGCCGTGGTCGTCCTCGGCGATGGCGTCGGCATTGATGAAGTCCCAGCCCGCGAGTACCCGCCCGGCGAGGTCGGGGTGCGCGGCCTGCACGCCGCTGTCGAGCACGGCGACGGTCACGCCGGTGCCGGTGGACTGCGACCAAGCGCCGGCCGCGTCGATCTTGGCCATCGCGTACTGGCGGGCATAGAGCGCGTCGTTGGGAACCGCCGCGCCCTGCACGGCCCAGTTGGGCTCGGCCTTCTCGATGGCCGGCTGCCGCGAGAGCTTGAGCGCCTCGGCGACGGGATCGACCCCGACCGGCGCCTCGACCAGCACGTCGCGCGTGACCTGCGACGCCGACAGCTTCTTGAGGCCCTGCAGCGCGAGCAGGCCGTCGAGCTGCGCGGTGGTCGTGCCGGGCTTGGCCGTGACGATGATCTGGTTGCGATACACGACCAGCGGCGGTCTTCCGCTCGCGGCGAACGCCCCAGCCGAGAACACCGCCCCAAACACAAGTGCCGCACAGAGTGCGGCAACCGTCACCAACAGTGCGCCGCGGCTTCGCGGCGCCATGACCCAGGTGATGCTGTCCACGTGTACCCCCAACAGTCCGCGTGGTGAATGGAAACCGGCGGCCCAAACCGCCGGTGTGAGGCCCCTCGATCCCCCGCACATACTAGCAGGAGTAATCGGCAGGTCATCGCAGGTACTTGACGCGAAGTCGCGCCGACGTCGACGAACGGCGGTGGGATTTCGGTAGCCGGTGGCTGCCCGTCCGGAGGGCGACGCTCGACTCAGCCATGCAACGCGCCCGCAGACCGCTCAGCTAGCGCTCGACCACCCGCACTCCACCGCCTTCGATCACCGCATAGCGCACCGGCGCCGGGTCGCCGTAGCCGCGCGCCCGCCAGCGGCGCACGCACGGGTCGACCAGATGGATGCCGCGCTCGGCCCAGTAGCGGGCAGGGTCGTCGGGCCGGGTGAGTATCTCGGGTGGCGTGTGGCCGATGACCTGCGTCACGCCGGGCAGCGGAGGGCCGTCGATCCCCGGACGCCACCACAGTGGCCCCTGCTCGTGCACGACGCCCTCGGTCGCAAGGTACGCGTTCTCGACGGTGCCCTCGAACTCCTCGTTGAGCGCCGCCGCGAATCGCGCGACGTCTCCGCCTCCGGCCGCGTCGAAGTCGCTGAGGTAGAGCATCCCGACTCCCGCGTGCGTGATGAGGACGCCGTCGGCCTCGGCAGCGACACGCCAGCGACCCGTGCGGATGTTCTCGCGCACGCGCCGGTCGACCTCCGGGCTCACGGACTCCGCCTCGATCGGCCAGTCGACGAACAGCGCCCACTCGTGGTTGCCGACGAGGCACTCGGCGCCGATCTCATCGAGCAGCTCGAGACAGCCCCACGAGTCCCGGCCGACATCGATGGCGTCGCCCGCGAAGAGGAGCCGGTCGACGTGCGGGTCGTACCCGCTGTGCTCGAGCACGCCGCGGATGGTGTCGGGCTCGCCGTGGGCATCCGAGAAGACGATCACGCGCCCGGGCGAGGGATCTTCGGTGGCGCCCGCGAGGCCGTCGTCGCGTCGTCGCGTCATCCTCATCCCCCTCCTACTCGAGCCACTCGCAACCCATCTTGCGGCCGGCAGCCAGCGTGCTGCGGCGACACCTGCTAGCCGAGGCGCACGGGACACCACGGCACCACCGAGCATAGCGCGAGGGTCTGACAATCCGGCGAGGCCGCGGATAGGCGAAACGGCGGGCCCGA
>CAZCRB010000149.1:0-3763 GCA_964500985.1 uncultured Eubacteriales bacterium | reverse complement strand
GCACCGATCTGCCGCGAGTGGGTCTGCGACCTGTGGGTGGACGCGGAGTAGCGCCCGCCGGTCTCACGCGAGGGGCGCACGCCAGTCGAACGCGAGTGCCAATGATGCAAGTGCGCGCTTGCATGTGGCTCGATCCGGGCATATAGTGCAAGCAGACACTTACAACGCCCAGTCACCCGAGGAGCGCTGGCATGACCCCTGCCGCCGACACGTCCGACAAGATCCTGACCGCCGCCGCCGAGCTCTTCGCGGAGCGCGGGTACGCCGCGACGACCACCCGGGCCATCGCCGAGCGCGCGGGCGTCAACGAGGTCACGGTCTTCAGGCGCTTCGAGAGCAAGGCCGGCGTGCTCAAGGCGCTGGGCGAGCAGTTCGCCGCCCGCTCCGCCGGGCTCGTGGCGTCGTCGCTGCCGGACCCGAGCGACACGCGCGGCACGATCGAGGCGGTCGCCCGCGTCGAGATCGAGGGCGCCTTGCGCGACGGCGGTGTCGCGATGCGGCTCGCGCTCGATGCGCGCACGGTGCCGGAGGTCGCGGCGCTCATGGGCGAGGGCCCGGCGTCGAACCTCACGGGACTCGCCGCCTACTTCGCCGAGCGCCAGGCGGCCGGCGATCTGCGTGCTGACGTGGCACCCGAGCTCATGGCCGAGGCGTTCTTCGCGCTGACCTCCACGCTCGTGATGTCTCGGCAGCTGCTCGGGCACGCCGGCGATCCGGACGAGTTGGCCACCGACGAGGTGTGCGGTCAGCTCGTGTCGTTGTTCTGGTCGGGCGTGGAGAAGAAGGACTAGAGGGGCGAGGGACGCCTTTCACGGAGATGGGGGACGGCATGAGCAAGATACTGGTGGTCTACGCGACCAAGTCCGGGTGCACGACCGGGGTCGCCGAGAAGATCGCGGAGACGCTGACCGCGGCGGGTGCGCAGGTCGACGTCGCGGCGGCCAAGGAGGCGGGCCCGGCAGCGGGCTACGACGCGGTGGTCGTCGGCAGCGGCGTGCGGGCGGGGCAGTGGCACGCGGCCGCGCGCACCTGGGTGGCCGACAACGCCGAGGCGCTCAAGGCGGTCCCGGTCGCCTTCTACACGTGCGGGCTCGCGATAACCGATCCCGAGAAAGCCGACGAGGTCTACGCCTACACCAAGCCGCTCGTCGAGCAGACCGGCGTGGAGCCGGTGGCCGTGGGGCTGTTCGCGGGATGGAACGAGCCGGACGCCTTCCCGTTCGCCGAGCGCTTGATCCTCAAGCTCATGAAGGCGCCGCAGGGAGACTTCAGAGACCTGGGTGCGGTGGCGGCGTGGGCGCAGCAGGTCGCGCCGGAGCTCGGACTGAGCGCCTAGTCCCGCGACACCTCAGATGCGACGCCGGCCGTCGGCTGCGGCCGAGACGACCTCGGCGATGCGGTTGGCCCGGGTCTCGGGACGCTTGGCGCTGCCGATCCAGTAGAGCGCCTGGCGCTTGGCCGAATCGCTGAGACCGGCGAAGAAGGCCGCCGCGCCGGGCGTCTCGTCGAGGGCGGCGGCGAGCTCGGGCGGCACGGTCAGCGCGTCGATCTCGTCGAGGCTGTTCCACGACCCGTTGGCCACGGCGGCGTCGACGGCCGCCTGTCCGGGCGGCTCCATCAGACCGGCCGCTGTGAGCCGCTCGACGCGCTCCTTGTTCGACACCGACCACACGCTGGTGGGTTTGCGGGGCGTCATCAGGACCTGGTAGCGATGCTCGTCGAGCTTCTGGGTCGTGCTGTCGATCCAGCCGTAGCGCAGCGCCTCCAGCACGGCGTCCTCGTAGTACAACGTGCTCACCGGGTTGCCCTTCTTGCCGATGGCGAGGCGGACCCCCTTCGATGCCGCGTGGTTCGCCGCGAGCCACGCGCTCCACTGCTCGCGGGTGCTCGGCTCGAGCAACTCGAGGTTCTCGTACAGGGTCACCGGCCGGCCCGCCTCTCTACGGGGCGCATGCCAAAGAGGAACCGGAGCGCGCCGGTGCGCCGCACGACCTCGTAGCCGCCAAACGACGCGGCGACCGCCACCGTCAGGACCGCGATCCACTGCAGGGGCCACGGCCCGGGGACCACTCCCGTCACGAGGAAGAAGCCGGCCAGGACGATCGCGGTCTGGTGCAGGATGTAGATCGGGTACGAGCCCTCGGCCAGGTAGTTCAGTGCAGGCGACGCCGCGTTGAGGAACCGTCTGCCGAGCCCCAGCATCCCGATGATGGTCGCCCAGGCGCCGACGCTCGCCAACAGCACGAACCCCACGCGCACCAGCGACGGGTCGGGCGTCGTCTCGCGCAGCGGCGTTCCGGCGATGAACGCGGCGCACGCCACCCAGCCGCCGGCGAGGCACAGGCCCGCATGGCGCTGCGCGCCGACGACGAAACGCTCGCTCGCCATCGTCAGGTAGCCCAGCACGAAGAAGACCAGGTAGTACGCGAGGTTCTTGCCGGCGACCGCCGGAAACGCCTCCGCCAGCAGCAGCGCCAGCGCCGGGATCCACCACCACAGCGGCCGGGCGATCCGCTCGGCAAGCCAGGCGGCCGGAGCGCCGGACTTGCGCCACCACGAGAACAGCGGGAGCGCGAGAAGCGAGATCACGAACAAGAAGAGGATGAACCACAGCTGGCCGATGCCAAAGCCGCCGTAGTAGTCGCCGGCCTCCTGGATGTTCCATCGCAAGAAGTCGCCGCTGGTCAGATACGAGAGGTACGAACCGGTGTAGCCCGAGTTGTACTGCGCTCCCACCCAGGTCTGCGGCGGGATGAGGACGAGGATCCCAAAGGCGAGCGGCACGAGCAGGCGCGTCACCCGCTCGCGCACGAAGACTCCGCCGGTCCGCTTGCGTAACGAGAAGTACGCCGACGCGCCGGCCAGGACGAAGAGCAGCTGCATATGCCACAGCGAGATGAACCACAGCGTGAAGTCCAAGGCATGCGAGAGGAACTCGCTCTTGATGTAGAACGGCTCACCGGCGTTGAACACCCGCGACGTGTGGAACGGGAACAGCAACAACACCGCAAGCACGCGAAGCCAGTCGATGTAGTGCAGGCGAGCGCCCTGTTCCATGTCCGCGTCCCCCGGCGGTGAGATCTGACATCACCCACTGTACCCGCTGGGTCGCAGGTACCCCCGGGGGCGGAGTTGCCGCTGTGCGGCCAGCGGCGGCCGGGGCCCCGTTCGCGCGAGGCTCCGGCCCCTCGCCTAGTGCAGCATCTGGTTGATCGCGAGGATGTTGCCCTCGGTGTCGGTGAACCAAGCGGACTTCTCGCCGGAGGGCATCGTCGCGATGCCGTCGACGGTCTTGAGTCCTGGCAGGTCGTACTCCTCCAAGCGCACGCCGTGCTCCTTGAGGTCGCTCACCGTCGACTCGAGGTCCTCGACCGCGAAACCGGCGACCGTGTGCTGTGCCACGGTCCGTGCCCGGTGATACACGAGCACGCGGGAGTCGCCGCCCGCATGGATCAGGAACGCGTCGGCGTCGGGCATGTCCTCGACGCCGAAGCCCAACGTGTCGTGGTAGAACGCCCGGGCCCTGGCCAGGTCCTCGGCCGGCAGCACCGCATAGGCCGTGGCGCTGGCGATCCGGGTGGTGGTTGTCGGTGTCATCGCACACATCTCCTTTCCAACTTCTTCTAGATGCGTACCCTCATTCCGCCCCATCGAGGCGGTCTGCGGGCACCGAGCTGGCAGGAGGACGCGGGCGGGAATGAGCGGCCCGGCGACCCGGGTGAACGGCGCGCGTACCGCCGGGCGGTCGCCGGGCGGTACGCAG
>CAZCRB010000148.1:0-3764 GCA_964500985.1 uncultured Eubacteriales bacterium | reverse complement strand
GTGAACCAGTAGGCGGCCCAGCACACCAGCATGAGGACCGCCCACGGCAGCGGGCCCTCGAGCCCGTAGCCGTCGATGGCGATCCAGCCGTCGAAAAGCAGCATCGCCGAGGCGACCACCGTGAGCGACACCCCGCCGGCCCGCAGGCCGAGCTTGGTGCGCGCCCACCATCCCGCGACGTAGAAGCCGGCGGTCAGGCTACCGAGGAAGCCGAGCTTGGCGCCGGCGCCCATGATGTCCCACACCGCGGCCGTGAAGATCGCCGAGGCGACGATGACGAGGAACGCACCGAGGAACAGCAGCACCGTGGTCCACGAGATCTCGTGGCGCGGGCGCGGGGCCCGCACGTGCGCTGCGTGCGCCGGGGGCCGCGCGGCGGGAGCGGCGTCCCACGCCCCCTCGAACCAATCGGCAGGAGGGCTCGCGACCGGCTGCGCGGGTGCGCTGAGAACCGCTACGAGGGCTTGTCTGCGTGAAAGGTAGCGGGGCGACATCGCGTCGTAGGAAGAGCGGGGAACCTCACCGCGCTCGACCGCGCGGGCGAGCTCATCGAGAAGGAAGTCGATGCGCGACAGCTCCTGCCACGCATCGGCGTTGTCGCGCGCGTCCAACGGTCCCCTCCCCAACGCCGCGCCGGTCACTCGGCGCCTGCGGTCTCCTTCTTGGATTGTCGCACAACCGCGGCGATCTCCTCGGCCACGTCGCGCGGGACGCCGGGCACCGCCGCGATCTCGTCGACGCTCGCCTCACGCAGGCGCTTGACGCTGCCGAACTGCTTGAGCAGCGCCTTCTTGCGCGTGGGACCAACACCCTCCACGTCGTCGAGGACACTGGCGGTCATGGCCTTGCCGCGCAACTTGCGGTGGTACTCGATGGCGAACCGGTGCGCCTCGTCGCGGATGCGCTTGACCAGATACAGCGAGGGCGACCCGTCCGGCAGGACGACCGGCTCGTCGGACCAGGTGACCCAGACCTCCTCGTCACGCTTGGCGAGGCCGACGACGGGGATGTCACCGACGCCGCACTCCTCGAGCGCGGCACGCGCGGCCGCGAGCTGGGGCTTTCCGCCGTCGACGATGACGAGGCCCGGCCGCGAGCCAAAGCGTCCGTCCGCCATCCGCGCGGGCGCGAACCGGCGGCGCAGGACCTCCCCCATCATCGCGACGTCGTTGGCCTCGCCGGTGTCGAGGCGCACCTTGAACCGGCGGTACTGCTTGGAGTCGGCGCGCCCGTTGGAGAACACGACGAGCGACCCGACCGAGTGCCTGCCGTGCAGCGTCGAGATGTCGTAGCACTCGATGCGCAGCGGCGGCGCCGGCAGCGCGAGCGCGCTCTCGAGCTGCAGCAGCGCTGAGTTGAGGCGCTCCTCGTCGTAGCGCGTGCGGACACGGAAACGCATGAGGGTGTGCTGCGCGTTGCGCTCGGCCAGATCGAGCAGCTCGCGCTTCTCCCCGCGCTGGGGGACCGTGAGGCGGACGAGCGTGCCGCGTGCCTCGGACAGCCACGCCTCGATGGCCTCGGCGTCGTCGGGGGCGTGCGGCAAGACGATCTCGCGGGGCACCTCGGAGGCATCGGTGTAGTAGCGCAGCAAGAAGCCCTCGACGAGCTCGTCCATCGACACGTCGAGCCCCTTGTCGAGCACGAACTCGTTGCCGTAGAGGACCCGTCCCTCGCGGACGGCGAACAGGTGGACGCCCGCGATGGTCTCCTCGCGGAAGAACCCGACGACGTCCATGTTCAGCGGGCGGCTCGACACCACCGTCTGGCGCTGTCGGATCGAGCCGACGGCCTCGAGACGGTTGCGGTAGCGCGCCGCGGCCTCGAAGTCGAGCTCGGCGGCCGCCGCGCGCATCTGCCGCTCGAGATCGCGCTCCAGCTCGTCGTGCTTGCCGGAGAGCAGACGAGCGACCCGGCGGACGTTGTCCGCGTAGTCCTCACGGCTGATCGCGCCGACGCACGGCCCGGGACCGAGACCGACGTGGTGGTCGAAGCAGGCGCGCCCGATCGGCTCGCCGCCCCGCGCGTTGACGCGCTTCCACTCCGCGCACGTCGCACGGCATATCGGCACGATACGGCGCACGACGTCGACCGTCTCGCGCGCCGCTCGCGCGTCGGTGTAGGGCCCGAAGTAGCGCGTGCCGGGGCGGTGCTTCTCGCGGGTGTACTTGATGGCGGGGAACGGGTCGTCGAGCGTCAGCGCGATGAACGGGTACGTCTTGTCGTCGCGGTAGTCGATGTTGTACGGCGGCCGGAACTGCTTGATCATGCTCGCTTCGAGGATGAGCGACTCGACCTCGGTGCCGGTCACGACGTAGTCGTAGCTCGCGACCTGCTCCATCATCAGCGGGATCTTCTCGCGCTCGTCGTGGCCGCTCGTGTACTGCCGCATGCGCTTGCGCAGCGACTTGGCCTTGCCGACGTAGAGGACCTCGCCGGCGGCGTCCTTCCACAGGTAGACGCCGGGCGCGTCGGGCACGCTCGCGAGCTGCTCGGATATCGTGGGTCCTTGCGTCACGCGGGCTCCCTACGGAATCTCGTACGCGGTCAGGATCTCGCCGACGTTGGCCGCATCGACCAGCACCGCGCCCCGACGCCCCCACGCGAAACCCTTGACCGCCGCCGCCGTCAGGGCGACCTCGCCGTCGACGCCGGCGCGCCAGAACACGCTGCCGTCGTCGCGCAGGTAGGCGGGCCAGGTCTCGGGAGCGACGCGGCCGTCTTCCCACACGACCGCCGCGTCGTCGGACCCGGCGGCCTTGCTCGCGGCAAGCACCCGGTTGGGGATCTGTCCCTCGCCGGCCACACCGCTCGCGTCCAGTGAGGGCGTGGGCTCGAACCGAGCGATGTCGGTGGAGGTGGCGGGTGCCTTGGGATCGCGCGCGGCCGCCAGCACCGCGCCCGCGAGCGGACCGTCCGAGGGGATGGCGGCCGACGCGACCTGCTCGGCGAGCGCGGTCACCGCCGCCGAGAGCGCCACCCCGCCGTCGGGTGCCTCGGTCGCGGCCTCGACCACGGCGAGACGGTGGCGCAGTACCAGCACGGCGTCGGGATCGCCCCCGGGTGCGACCGCGGCCGCGTACTCGCGCAGTGCGACGCCCGAGGGCTCGGTCGCGTCCGCGAGCAAGGTGGCGATGCGCCGGGCGTAGGCGACGCCGGCGTCCTCGTCCTCTGCGGGAGCGGGTCGACCCGCGGCGTTCTCGCGCAGGCGGGCGGTCGCCTCGATGGCGGCCTGCGCCGCGTCGCCGGTCAGATAGCCTTGGTCGTCGGTGAGCCCGACGGCGCGGTTCTTGGCGTCCAGGTACGCGCGATTCGCGAGGTCGCCCATCGCCGCCGCATCCTTGGGCGGCGCCTCGAACGCCGCCTCGAGCGTGTAGGCGAACGCACCCGGCGCCTCTGCCGACGCGCCATATCCTTCCGCATCGACGGTCACGACCGCCAGCGGGGTGCCGCTCGGTCCGACGAGCTCGACGACGCGCTTCTGTGCCTTGGGATAGGCCACGCCCAGCGCGGCCGAGGCGCTGCGCCAGGCGATCTCCGGGTCGGCTGCGGTGTCGGCGGCGGGCAGCTCGAGGCGCACCGTCGCCGCGGTGCTGTCGTCCCAGACCGCAGCGGTGCGAACGCCCGCCAGCCGCAGCGTGCGCAGCACCTGCTCATCGGGGCGCGACGCGCCGAGCGGCTTCTGGCCCTGCGAGCACCCGCTGATCACGAGCAACGCGACGGCCACCGCCGCGCACGCGACGAACCTCGCGCGCAGCCTGCGACCG
>CAZCRB010000147.1:0-3838 GCA_964500985.1 uncultured Eubacteriales bacterium | reverse complement strand
GCCGCGCACCGGCCACTTCGCGCGTCTCGCGCTGCTCCCCGCCGAGAAGCCCGCGCCCGCGCCGCTCGCCGCTGCGATCCCGCGTCGGCGCACCAACCGCGGACCGTACGCGGCCGAGCACGCGGTGCCGCAGGAGCTGCTTGGCGAGCTGGGCGGGTTGGCGGGCGCCGGCATGCGCGTCGTCTGGCTGACGACGCCGGAGCAGCGCGCGGCCTTCACACGGCTGACGGTCGCCGCGACCGCCGCGCACGTCGCCGACTCGGCGATGCAGCGCGACAGTCACGGCTGGTACCGGATGCGCCGGACCGACGCCGAGCGATTCCGCGACGGCATCACGGTCACGGGCGCCAACCTCGCGTTCCCGGCCTCGATCGTGCTCGGGCTCATGCCGCCCACGCCGGACGCGTTCGACGAGGGCTGGGCCAAGGCCACCGAGGAGACCCACTGCGGGACCGCCCCGGCGTTCGGGCTGCTCGTGGCCGAGCGCGCGGGCGACCACCGCGCCTGGCTCGAGACTGGCCGCGCGTACCAGCGCATGCAGCTGCGGGCGACGCTCGCGGGCGTCGCGACGCACCCGCTCTCGCAGGCGCTCGCGCTGCGCGACCGCGAGCTCTCGGCAGGCGCGCCGGGGCCGTTCTCGGCGGGGCTCGAGAAGCTCGCGGGCCCGGGCGAGGTCGTGCTGGCGTTCCGCTTGGGCTATCCCGAGCGCGAGCAGCCGCCGTCGCTCCGCCGCGCGCCGGTGACCGCGTAGGCGATTGACCGCTCGGCGTAGAGCAGACACTCTAGAACCGCGCGAGGCACGCACGAACTCGGGAGGCAGCGTGGCAGGAACGACCACCAAGGAACGCATCGTCGACGTGGCGATCGAGCTCTTCAACGAGCAGGGCACGCCGGCCGTCAGCACCAACCACATCGCCGAGGCGGCCGGCATCAGCCCGGGCAACCTCTACTACCACTTCCGCAACAAGGAGGAGATCATCCTGGCCGCGTACGAGCGCGCGCTTCAGGCCTACGACGCCGTGTGGGAAGAGGCCGGCGCCGCACCCCCCGCGCCGGAGACGATGCTACGCCTGCTCGAGGGGACGTTCGACGCGCAGTGGCGGTTCCGGTTCTTCCAGCGCGAACTGGGATGGCTCGTCCAGCGCGACGAGGCGATCCGCACGCGCTACCGGGACGTCCAGGGCCGCCGGCTCGCGCTCTACCGCAGCCTCATCGACGCGTGGATCGCTGCCGGCATCGCCGAGCCGCTGCCGTCCGAGCGCCTCGACGACCTGGTGCTCGCGAGCTGGGTCGTCGGCGACCAGTGGCTCGCGTACCTGCAGGCGATGGGCCTCGCCGCCGATGAGGCCCAAGTCCGCCGCGGAGCCCGCCTCATCCTCGAGGTCTTCCGTCCGCACCTGGCCCCCGGCATCGCCGAGAGGATCGACGCGCAGGCGTAGCGGCCTGGTACTCCACACGCGCCAGGTGGGTAGGTAGAGCGGGTGACCCGAGGAGGGTGAGCCGCATGAGCATCCAGCGGATCGAGACGGTCGTCGTCGGCGGCGGGCAGGCAGGCCTTGCAACGAGCTACTTGCTGAGCCAGCGCGGTTGCGAGCACGTCGTGCTGGAGCAGGCGCAGCAGGCAGGGAACGCCTGGCGCAACGACCGCTGGGACTCATTTACGCTCGTGACGCCCAACTGGACGTTCCGCGTGCCAGGCATCGAGTACGACGGCGACGACCCCGGCGGGTTCATGCCTCGCGACGAGGTGGTCGCGCGCTTCGAGCGCTACGTCGCCGACAACTCGCTGCCGGTTCGTTTCGGCGTCCGCGTCACCTCGGTAGAACCCGCCGAGCAGAGCGGCTATCGCGTGGAAACCGACTCCGGGACCACCGAGGCCGCGAACGTCGTGATGGCGACGGGCGTCTTCCAGCGACCCAAGACTCCGGGAATGGCCGCGTCGCTTCCCGCCGACATCGACCAGCTGCACTCGGGACAGTACCGAAACCCGGGCGCGCTCCGCGACGGCGCAGTGCTGGTGGTGGGCAGCGCGCAGTCGGGCTGCCAGATCGCGCAAGAGCTCTACCAGCACGGACGCAAGGTCTACCTGTGCGTCGGCGGCGCCGGGCGCATCCCTCGACGGTATCGAGGTAGGGACATCGTGGAGTGGCTGTCCCTCATCGGGTTCATGGACCGTACGGTCGACGACCTGCCGTCGCCGCAGGCGCGGTTCGCGGGCAACCCGCATCTCTCAGGGCGGGACGGCGGCCAGACGCTCAACCTGCATCAGTTCGTGCGCGACGGCGTCGTGCTACTGGGTCATGCTCGCGGAGTGGAGGGCTCGACTCTGCACCTCGCGGCGGATGCACATGAGGGCGTGGCGAAAGCCGACGCGTTCGAGGCTATGATCGTCGGCAGAGTCGACGACTACATCGCGCGGGAGGGAATCGACGCGCCGGTCGAGGCGCTGCCGGCGCTTCGCGACGCGCTCGACGCGCCGGAGCTTGCCGAGCTCGACCTCGCCGCCGCCGGCGTCACGACCGTCATCTGGGCGACGGGATACTCGTTCGACTTCAGCATGGTGAACGCCCCCATATTCGACGACGTCGGCTTCCCGATCGCCGAGCGCGGCGTGACCGGGTCGCCCGGCCTCTACTTCGTCGGCATGCCCTGGATGCCGGTATGGAGCACGGGACTGCTCTACCGCGCGGGCGACGTACCCGGCCACGTGGCGGCAACCATCGCGGCGCGGTAAAGCCCGCACGCCATTTGCTCCTTAGAGTCCGTCGGCACTGCGTACCCAGCTCGCAAAGAGGCGGATTCCATGCGACGAACCGTGGGAATACTGGCGTTGCTCACACTGCTGAGCCTGGCGTTGGTCGCCTGCGCACCACGCGCGGACGGCCCGTCCGCGTCCGACTCGGTCAAGAGCACGAGCTCCATCACGACGACGGCGGGAGATGCGAACGTGAAGACCATCTATCTTGCGGGCGGCTGCTTCTGGGGACTCGAGAAGTACGTCGGCCTGGTCCAAGGCGTGAAGAGCACCGAGGTCGGCTACGCGAACGGCACCCGTGACAACGCCAAGTACGGCGACCACACCGGTTACGCCGAGGCGGTCAAGATCGAGTACGACCCGGAGGTCGCGCCGCTCCCGTTCCTGCTCGACCTGTTCTACGACGCGATCGATCCCACGTCGGTCAACCGCCAGGGCAACGACCGCGGCGTCGAGTACCGCAGCGGCATCTACTACACCGATCCCGCCGACGAGGCGGTCATCAAGGAGTCGATCGCCAAGCTGCAGGAGAACTACTCGGCGCCTATCGCTATCGAGGTCGAACCGCTGGTGCGCTACAACGCCGCCGAGGACTACCACCAGGACTACCTCGACAAGAACCCGGGCGGCTACTGCCACATCCCGCGCAAGCTGTTCGACGCGGCCGCGGCGGCGAAGCCGGAGTAGGGCGCACTGCCCGTCCTTCCGGTTCGGCCGGTGCGGCCATTCAGTCGTGAGGTCAGTGCATGCCGTCGGACCAGGGGCTGCCATGCCCGGCGTGCTGGAGGGCGAGCCGCAGCATCGGTGCCCAACCGTAGAAATCGCCTGAGGGCTGGGGCGTACTGCTCGGCGCCCATGAGGTCGCCGTCGGCGACTGCAGCGCATCGCGGAAGAACCTCACCATCTGCGACCATGCCGCGCCCTGAGCTCCGCCCGCCTCGATCCCCTCGGCGTTCTTCACGAACGCGTGCGGCTGACCGGGGTAGATCGTGACGGTCGACTCCACGCCGGCCTTCACCAGCGCGGCTTCGAATGCCTTCACGTTCTCGATCGGGATGGACGCGTCCGCCCCGCCGAAGATGC
>CAZCRB010000146.1:0-3866 GCA_964500985.1 uncultured Eubacteriales bacterium | reverse complement strand
AGACCGAGGCGCCGATCGGCATGCCGCCAAAGGCGCCGGCGGCCAGGTTGCCGATTCCCTGCCCGACCATGTCGCGAGAGGCGTCCGGGTAGCAGCCGTCGGCGTTGGGAAACGCCTTGCTGATGCCGCCTCCCTGCACGAGCCCGATGAGGGCCACCGACAGAGCGGGCACCGCCATCCCGGGCAGCAACGCCAGGTCAGGCAAGGTGGGCAGAGGCAGCCCCGAGGGAATCTGCGAGACGCTTCTCACCAGCGGCACGTCGATCTTGAACACGTAGACGCCCGCCGTCATGACGGCGAGTGCCACGAGCATCGCAAAGTCCTTGAGCGGCGTCCGCGACAGCACCACGATGACGGCCACCGTCGCCAGCCCGATCGCACAGGTAGTCCAGTCCCAGCGCCCCACATGCAGCACCGTGTCGATCGCCTTTCCGAGCTTGCTGCCCCACTGCGATTCGTATCCCGTGATGTTCTCGAGCTGCCCCACGATGACGAGCAGTGCCACGCCGTTGAGGAACCCGCGCATCACCGCGTTGGAGACGAACCGGAGCAGCCGGCCGCCGCGCAGGAGCCCGAACAGCACCATGAACGCGCCGACGAGCAGTGACATCAGCGCGACAGCCGCGTTGAGCCGGTCAGCCGGTACCGCCGCCAGACCGCTGCCGACCGTGACGGCCATGGCTGCGGTCACCGCGACGGTCATGTACTGAGAGCTGGTGGTCAGGGCCGCAGCGGGCGTGCCCGCGAGAAGGGCGTAGAGCCCGACCAGCGGGCTCACCCCCGCGAGTAGAGCGTTCGCCATCGCGTCCGGGACGTTGGAGACGCCGTTGGTGATGCCCACGATCAGGTCCGCCCGCAGGCTCGCTCGCTGAGGCGTGGGCGTACCGGGCGCTTCGGCTTCTGAGCTCACACAGCCTCCTCGACGACGACCACACCGGGCCGATCCTCATCCGCAGAGTCGGAACCGGACGTGACAAGGATGAAGACGCTCAGCAGAGCGACCCAGAGCGGGAACAGCATGATGATCACCTCGAAGTAGCGGAGGCTGAGGAGAAGCAGCGCGGCAACCACGTAGCCGAGGACCGCGACCCACAGCGGCACCGTGCGGGTGCGCAACGCGATCGTCGACGTGACGATCATGAACACGCCCGCGGCCCGGGCCGCGTAGACGTAGAGGAACGCGTGGGTGAGCGCCTGCATGAACTGCATCGTCGGCGCGTCGAGCGCCACCGGCGGGCCGCCGGCCTCCATACGCAACGCCATCGCGCTGGCTGTCGCGGCGGCAGCGAAGAGCATCGCCACGAACAGCAATCCGCTGCCAAGGAACACCGTGGCGAACAGGCGGTCCTCGCGCTGCCCGATCCTCGTGCGGACCACACCGATGAACCACAGGAATGCGATGCCCGCGAGCGGAATCCCGTACAAGCCGATCACGACGATGGCCGTCCGGTCGGTGCCGGTGTACCACCGGATGAGAGCGTCTGCGGGCCGGGTCATCGGGGCCCTGGCGGCAACAAGCGAGACAGCGAACAGCACGGCGAACACGATACCCGCCACACCCGCCGCGCGCGGCGCTCTGAGCTCCTCACGGACGCGCTCCACCTCCCCTGCCCCGCGCCTCGCGCCCGTCACCGCTCGCCCCTCAGGACACGCATCCCGGCTCCCTTTCGTGGTCGCGTCTGCGCACGCAGCCTCGGCGCGTGTCGCGTATGGCACAGGTCTGTGAGTGAATACCCTTCCAAGACGCCGTCGCGCGGTACCATATGCAACTAGGGGGCGGCGCCACTCGAGACCACAGACGCACAGGGCGGCCCAGCGAAACGGATCGTCCCCCGTGAAGCGCGCCATCCGAGGAGAGGAATCCGATGTCCAACCTCAGCGACAAGATCCGGTCGGCGGGCGAGCAGCTGTCATCGGTCGGACCCGAAGCGATCCCCGGCTGGATCATGACTGCCGGCATCACCGGTTGGCTGTTCGTCGGCATCGCGGCCACGCTCGGGATACTCGGTTGGCTGTTCACCGTTACCGCGAGTATCTCGATTCCGCTGTTGCTCGCCGTGGTCATCGGCATGATCGCCTACCCGCTGTGCGAGAAGATGACCATGCGCGGAATGCCCAAGTCCGCGGCGGCCGGGATCGTGCTGCTGCTCTTGCTCGCGATCATCGTCGGCGTCATCTGGCTCGTGCTTGCCGGCGTCGTGTCGCAGTGGCCGGCGATACAGCAGCAGCTCCAGGCCGGCGTCGCTCAGATGGGCGCCTCGCTCCAGGAGATGGGCTTCGACACCGCCGCGATCCAGTCGAGCATCGAGAGCATGCGCGAAGCGGCCAAGAGCGGCGATGCGGCCACCAACCCGTTGACCGGCGGCATGCTGTCGTCCATCGGATCGGCACTGACCTCCGGGCTCTCCAACACCTTCAGCCTGCTGTTCGGCGTCTTCATCGCGTTCACGCTGCTCTACTACGTGCTCACCGACTTCCCCAACATGGCCGACTACCTCGCGCACCACATGGGACGGCTCCCCGTCGAAGTCGGAGAAGGCATCATCGACGACGCGGTCAGCGCCATGCGCGGCTACTTCCGCGGCACGACGATCACCGGCGTAGTGGTCGGCACGGTCATCGGGCTGGCGATGGTCCTGCTCGGCGTCCCGCTGGCGGCCACCGTGGCGCTGGTCACGTTCCTGACCTGCTACATCCCGTTCTTCGGCGCGATCATCTCCGGCGCGTTCGCGTTCCTGGTCGCTCTCGGCTCCAACGGCCTGACGACCGCACTGATCCTGCTCGTCATCGTCTTGCTGACGCAGAACGTGCTGCAGACGGTCATCAACGCGCGCGTCATGGGCGACTCGCTGAACCTGCATCCGCTCGTGGTCCTCGTCGTGACGATGCTCGGGGGCATCTTTGGCGGGCTGCTCGGTGCCGCGCTCGGCGCGCCGCTGGCCGCCCTGTTCATCAACGCGGGTCGGCGGCTGTCGGCGGCGTTCGGACCCGGCGTCGACCACGAGCCGTCCCCTGCCACAGACGCGGCGTAGCGCGAGACGGGTCCCTACTCGGCCACCTGATAGCGAGCGACGGTGCCGTCGGCCGCGTCGAGCAAGACGAGCTCGTTGTTGCGCTGCGTGAACCGCACGGCGGTGGGCAGGGCGAGCAGGTAGTTGGACTCTTGATCCATCGCGTCTTGGGGGCCGGCCATCTTGGTCGACACGATCTGCTTGCCGATCTCGATGCCGTCGCCGTTGGTCACATACGTGGTCGAGTACGTGTTGACCCCTGAGTTGCCGGTCAACTTGCCATCAGCCGAGAACTCGGCCGTGATCGGCGCGGAGGCCAGAACCGGCTGAGGCGAGCCGGCCACGTTGAACTGCGTGCAGTTCCACTTGGTTCCGCTCAGGTCGACGGCAGCTCCCCCACCGGAGGACGCCTCGGTCGTGCCTGCGGCGCCGCTGCCGCTCCCCGTGTCCGTGGTGGTCGAGGACGTGCACCCACCGAGCAACACCAGCGAGAGTGCCAAGACACCCGCAACAAGAACCTGCCACTTCTTCACGTTGGACCTCCCCGTTCGTTCGCGTCCCGACCGGCAGGTCAGGCGCGGTTGTCATCCGGCCGCGCGCGGACGATGCACCCACACGACCCCGAGCAGGTGTATTCCCCTTAGGACGCGCGGCCGCATGGGTTCGCGGCACACCCGTGCCCGACGCCGCGCTGTCCTAGTCGGCGTCTCGCGCGATCGGGCACGTCATGCAGTGACACCCGCCGCGGCCCTTGCCGAGCTCGGATCCCTCGACCTCGATGACGTCGATTCCGGCGGCCCGGAGCGCCGCGTTCGTGTGGGTGTTCTTGGAGTAGCCGATCACGACGCCGGGCTC
>CAZCRB010000145.1:0-3866 GCA_964500985.1 uncultured Eubacteriales bacterium | reverse complement strand
TCCTTCTCGATGTGCTTGCGGTACTCGTCGAGCGTGGTCGCGCCGATCGCGTGCAGCTGGCCGCGCGCGAGCGCCGGCTTGAGCATGTTGCCGGCGTCCATCGCCCCCTCGGCCGCCCCGGCGCCCACGATCGTGTGCATCTCGTCGATGAACAGGATGATGCGACCTTCGGCCTGCTCGATCTCGCGCAGGACGGCCTTGAGCCGGTCCTCGAACTCGCCGCGGTACTTGGCGCCCGCCACCATCGCGCCCAGGTCGAGCGCGACGACGTCTTTGTCCGCGAGCGACGTGGGTACGTCACCGGCGACGATGCGCTGCGCCAGCCCCTCGACGATCGCCGTCTTGCCGGTGCCCGGCTCGCCGATGAGCACCGGGTTGTTCTTGGTCCTGCGCGAGAGCACCTGGATCGCGCGGCGGATCTCGTCGTTGCGCCCGATGACCGGGTCGAGCTTGCCCTCGCGCGCCATCTCGGTGAGGTTCTTGCCGTAGCGCTCGAGCGCCTGCATCTGCGCCTCGGGATTCTGGTCGGTGACCCGCGCGCCCTTGCGCAGCTCCTCGATCGCCTTGAGCAGCCGCGCGCTCGTCACGCCCGAGCGCTCCAGGATACGGCCGGCATCGCCCTTGTCGTCGGCCAGCCCGATGAGCACGTGCTCGGTCGAGACGTAGGCGTCCTTCATCTTCTCGGCGGCCTTGAACGCGTCGTTGAGCACCGTGTTGAGGCGCGGCGAGACGCCCAGCTGCTGTGCCATGCCGCTTACCTTGGGCGCGGCCTGCAGCAGGGCGGTGACCTCCGCGTCGAGCCCGGCGGTCGAGCCGCCCACCTTCTCGAGCAGCGGGCGGACGATACCGTCGGCCTGGTCGAGCAGCGCCTTGAGCAGGTGCTCGGGCTCGACGGCCGCCGCACCGAACTCGCTTGCCAGCCCGCTGGCCGCCTCGAGCGACTCCTGCGCCTTGACGGTGAACTTGTCGAGTCTCATGTCTGCCCCCTACGCGTCCTGGCCGGTCCTGCGCGCGATCACGGCGCTGCGCACGTGGACGAGCGCTGTGTGCACCTCGCGCTCACGCCGCCCGCGCGCGATGGCCTCTGCGCGCTCGAGCCGCGCCCGCGTCTGGGCTAGCTCGGCGCGCAGCCGCTCCATCTCGCGCTGCATGTCCATGATCCGCGTGACGCCGGCGAGGTTGATGCCCTCCTCCTGCGTCAGCTGCTGGATGAACCGGAGCCGCTCGATGTCGGCCTGCGAGTACAGGCGGGTGTTTCCGCCGGAGCGCTGCGGGCAGATGAGCTCCTTGCGCTCGTAGATGCGCAGCGTCTGGGGGTGCACGCCCGCCAGCTCGGCGGCCACGCTGATCATGAACACCGGCCGGTTCCTGCTGTTGTCGGCCCTCACCATCTCGTCAGTCTCCTCAACCTGCGGGCCCGCGGGCCCGGATCTACTTGATGTGCGCCCTCACGTCGTCGGTCGAGAGCGCCGCGAGCGTCTCGTAGGCCTCGCGCTGCTCGTCGGTGAGGTGCTCGGGGACCACGACCTTGGCCTTGACACGCAGGTCGCCCGAGCCGGACCCCTTGAGCTTGGGGGCACCTTTGCCCTTGAAGCGGAAGACCTTGCCGTTCTGCGTACCGGCGGGCACCTTGAGCTTGACCTTGGTGCCGTCGGGAGCCGGGATGGTGACCTGGGTGCCGAGCGCGGCCTCCGTCACCGTCAGCGGCAGGTCCATCAGCACGTCGGCCGCGTCACGGGTGAAGTACGGGTGCTTCTTGATGTGCGTCACCACGTACAGGTCGCCTGCCGGCCCGCCGTTGGCGCCGGTCTCGCCTTTGCCCTTGAAGCGCAGCTTGCCGCCGTCGGTGGTACCGGCCGGCACGTTGACGGTCACAGGCTTGCGCCGCACCACGCTGCCGGTTCCCCGGCACGCCGTGCACGGCGTCTCGATGATCTGCCCGCGTCCGCCGCAGCGCGGGCACGCGCGCGAGAAGCCGAACATGCCCTGCCCGTCGCTGACCGAACCGGTGCCGCCGCAGGTGGGGCACGTCACCGGCGAGGTGCCCGGCTTGGCCCCGGAGCCGTGGCACACCGCGCACGTCTCTGCGCGCTCGATCTCGACCTTGGCCGAGGAACCCGCAAGCGCCTGCTCCCAGCTCAGGTCCAGGTCGACCTGCACGTCGCGGCCGCGGTGGGCCTGCGGCTGTCCGCCCCGGCGCGAGCCACCCGCCCCGCCGGAGAACATGCTGCCGAACAGGTCGCCCAGGTCACCGAGATCGCCGACGTTGACGCTGTAGCCGCCCGCGCCGCCCGGCCAACCCGCTCCCGGGCCGCCGGCCCCCGGCCGCCCG
Organism: uncultured Eubacteriales bacterium; assembly: GCA_964500985.1. GTDB lineage: Bacteria > Actinomycetota > Coriobacteriia > Anaerosomatales > PHET01 > CAZCRB01. The sequence goes on along the minus strand of CAZCRB010000145.1, from coordinate 1,534 downwards.
GCCCCACCGGGGACCTGGCCGCCGAAGTACTGGCCGTACTGGTCGTACTGGGCCCGCTTCTCCTCGTTGGAGAGGATCTCGTAGGCCTCGTTGATCTCCTTGAACTTCTCCTCGTCGCCGCCCGCGTCGGGATGGTGCTTGCGCGCAAGACGACGAAACGCCTTCTTGATGTCGTCGGCGCTCGCGTCCTTCTTGACGCCGAGGATGTCGTAGTAGTTGGCGTTCGGGGCCATGGCGGCCTACTTCCCTGCCGGTCCTCCGGTCGACACCACGACCATGGCGGGACGCAGCACGCGCCCGTGCATCTCGTAGCCCTTCTGGAACACCTCGACGACGGTGTGGTCCGCCACCTCGGTGTCCTCGCGCATCTGCACGGCGTTGTGCTTCAGCGGGTCGAACGGCTGCCCGAACGGGTCTATCGCCGAGCAGCCCTCGCGCCCGATGACGTCGAGCAGCTTGCGGTGCACGGCCGAGAGGCCCTCGGCCACGTCGCCACCGTCGGCAACCGCGTGATCGATCGCGCGCTCAAGGTCATCGATGACCGGGAGCAGCGCCTCGACCACGCGCTCTCCGGCACGCAGCAGCGCGTCGGCGTGGCGGCCCTCGAGCCGCTTGCGCGTGTTCTCGAAGTCCGCCTGGGCGCGGGCGGCCTTGTCGCGCCAGTCCGCCGCCTCGGCGCGTGCCGCTTCCAGCTCGTCATCCATCACGTCGCCGCGGAACTCGAACTCGGCGCCCAGATCGCCCTCGAGCTCGGGGTCGAACGGCGCGGCGGGGTCCGGGACCCCGCCGCTATGCTCGTTGTGCTCGGTCATGGCTACTTGCCCTCGTCGTCAACGACCTCGTAGTCGGCCTCGACGACGTCCTCGTCGGCGCCGGCAGCGCCACCCTCAGCGGGTGCGCCCTGCTCGGCGGCCTCCGCCTGCTGGTAGACGATCTCGGCCAGCTTGTAGCTCGCGGTCTGCAGCGCCTCGGTGGCCGACTTCATGGTGTCGACGTCGCCGCCCTCGAGCGCCTTCTTGGCGCCGTCGAGCGCACCCTCGAGATCGGACTTCATCTCGGCGGGGACCTTGTCGCCCAGTTCGGTCAGCGTCTTCTCGGTCGCGTAGACGAGCGAGTCGAGGGTGTTGCGGACCTCGGCCTCTTCCTTCTTCTTGAGGTCCTCGTCGGCGTGCGCTTCGGCGTCGTTGACCATGCGGTTGACCTCGTCGTCAGAGAGCGCGGTCGAACCGGTGATGGTGATCTTCTGCTCCTGGCCGGTGCCCAGGTCCTTGGCCGAGACGTTCACGATACCGTTGGCGTCGATGTCGAAGGCGACCTCGATCTGCGGTACGCCGCGCGGGGCGCTCGGGATGTTCATCAGGTGGAACTTGCCGAGCGTCTTGTTGTAGGCGGCCATGTCGCGCTCGCCCTGCAAGACGTGGACCTCGACCGAGGTCTGCCCGTCGGCGGCCGTCGTGAAGATCTCGCTCTTGCGGGTCGGGATGGTGGTGTTGCGCTCGATGAGCTTGGTCATCACGCCACCGAGGGTCTCGAC
>CAZCRB010000144.1:0-3875 GCA_964500985.1 uncultured Eubacteriales bacterium | reverse complement strand
GCGCTGGCGCTCGGCCCCAACGGGTCGATCTACTACTCGCACAGCGACCTGCGCAACCCCGACACCAACCAGACGGGGAACTACATCGTCAGTCTCGCGGCCAACGGCGTCGAGCAGTCGCGTATCGGCGATGTGGACTACAACCAGTTCTGGTGGGCCGCCGGCATCGACATCACCGACGACGGCAACGTCGTGGTCGCCGACACCGCCAACGAGCGCATCCGAATCGTCAACCCCGTCACGGGAACCGAGGTCGTCCCCTCCTTCGGCCAGTACGGCAGCTACGCAGGTGAGTTCAGCGACCCGGCCGGCGTGCTCGTCGGCGCCGACGACACGCTGTGGGTCACCGACATGTACAACAACCGCGTCCAGCACTTCACCGCTGAGGGCACGTGGCTGGGCGAGTTCCCCGTCGTGGGTATCAGCCCGAGCCCGGACGGTATCTGCCAGGACGCCGACGGCAACCTGTGGATCGCGCTGACCGGAGAGAACCGGATCGCCAAGTACGCCACCGACGGCACCCTGCTCGCCGTGATCGACAACTTCACCCCGCGAACCGCCGGCGGCGCGCCCCTGCCGACCGAGACGTTCTGGGGACCGCGTGACGTCGAGGTCGACCGCTGGGGCGTCGTCTACATCGCCGATACCAACAACGGCCGCATCATCCGCATGCTCCCCGACGGGACGTGGCTCGGCACCTCGACGGGATCGGACACGCCTTCCGGCGCGTTCTCCTTCCCCACCGACATCGAAGCCGACATGTTCGGCAACATCTACGTCGCGGACTCGAACCGAGACGCCCTGTACCTGATGCACTTCGACATGGCCGACCCCGACACGGTGCCGCCGGTCACAACGTCCAACATCTCCTCGAACTGGACCAACGGACCCGTCAGCGTGACGCTGTCGGCCACCGACGCGAGCCTGACGGTCGAGGCGACCTACTACTCGATCGACGGGACGCACCCCACGCTGCTCTACACCGGACCGTTCTCCATCAGCGCCGAGGGCACCACCACCGTCAAGTACCACTCGATCGACACCGCCCAGAACGACGAGGACGTGCAGACCCGCACGGTGCGCATCGACAACACCGACCCCGTCACCACGCCCACCTACCAGCCCATCACCTACGGGTACTCGGCCAGCGTGAAGCTTTCCGTCAGCGACGCGCTGTCCGGCAACCAGAACACGTGGTACAGCGTCGATGCCGGAACGCCTGAGATCTACGGCGGAAACATCAGCGTGCTCGGCGTCGGTCCGCACAACGTCTCGTTCTGGAGCCAGGACAAGGCCGGCAACATCGAAGACATCCAGACGATCTTCATGACCGTCCTCGCGCCGGACATCGACCCGCCGGTCACGAGCTCGAACATCTCGGCCGGCTGGGTCAACAACAACCACACGATCACCCTCGTCGCGACCGACTATGCCGGCTCGGCGATCACGGGCACCTTCATCTCCCTCGACGGCACGGCGCCGACCCAGCGCTACACCGACCCGATCACGGTGAGCACCGAGGGAACCACCACGGTCAAGTTCTTCTCGGTCGACTCGTTCAACAACACCGAGACGGTCAAGACGGCGCTGGTACGCATCGACAAGGGTTACCCCGTCACCACGCACGACATCAAGGACAGCTACGTCGACAGCGCCACCATCACGTTCGCGGCCACCGACGCGGTCTCCGGCGTCGAGGGAATCCGCTACAACCTGGACAACAAGGGCTGGGTCGAGGGCAACGTGGCCTCCGTCCCCTCCGGCAGCTGGGCGAACCACTCGATCCAGTGGTTCGCGATCGACAAGGCCGGCAACACGCAGCCGACGCAGTCCCGCAGCTTCACGGTCCTGCAGCCGGACGCCGAGCCGCCGATCACCGGCGACAACGTGCCGTCCTCGTGGGTCCGCGGACCCTACAACATCGTGCTCACCGCCTACGATGAGATCTCGACCGTGGCCGGCACGTACTACTCGTTCGGTGGCGGCTACCCCTCGCAGCTCTACAACGGCACGCTGGCGTACAACGTGGAGGGCTCGAACCAGTTCAAGTTCCACTCCATCGACTCGCGCGGCAACGTCGAGAACGTCATCACCAAGTACCTCAACATCGACAACACGCCGCCGGTCACCTCGAGCAACGCCCAGGCGAGCTACATGGGTACGGCGACCGTCACGCTCACCTCTTCCGACGCGTTGTCGGGAATCTCCGCCCTGTGGCACCGGCTCGACGGCGGTGCGTGGGTGAGCGGGCGCAGCGGCGACTCGGTCACGGCGTCGACCACCGGCACCCACACCATCGACTACTACGCCTACGACCTCGCCCTGAACAAGGAGACCACCAAGACGGCGACGTTCCGCATCGTGCCGCCGGACTCCACGCCTCCGGTGACGACGCTCACGGCGCCCACCGGCTGGGTCAAGGGCGGACCGGTCAGCGCGTACCTGAGCGCGGTGGACGCGAGCTCCTCGATCGGCGGCACGTACTTCTCGATCGACGGGAGTGACCCGCAGCCCTCCATCGAGTACCTCTACTACGGCCTCATCACCGTTTCCAGCGAAGGCACCACGACCATCAAGTACCGCTCGACCGACGAGTGGAACAACGTCGAGGACATCAAGACGGGTTACGTCCGCATCGACAAGACCGCGCCGGTCACGTCGAGCGACGCGACGAGCACCTACGTCGACCTCGCCGAAGTCAACCTGTCCCCCGTCGACCCGAACTCTGGCGTCGCGACGACGTACTACAAGGTCGATGGTGGCAGCTGGAAGACCGGCACCCAAGCCAGTGTGACGGGCTACTACACGCACACGCTCTACTACTACTCGGTCGACGCGGTCGGCAACGTCGAGCCGACCAAGTCCAAGACGTTCACCATCAGGCGCCAGGACCGGTACTACCAGTCCAACGACACCAACATCCTGTATCGGGGCACGTGGAACTCCGACTTTGGCGGCAACGCCAAGTCCACCGTCGATGCCGCGCCGGGTTCCGCGTGGTTCTACGCGCAGGCGAGCCAGATCGTCATCGCCAGCTACCGCGGCCCCGATCAGGGCATCATGCGCGTCTCGATCGACGGTGGTGCGTGGACTTACGTGGATCTCTACCACAGCTCGCAGCAGTCATGGGTCGAGATGTTCAACTCCGGGGACCTCGACTTCGACTACCACCTGGTGAAGGTCGAGTACACCGGCACCAAGAACGCCTTGAGCACCGGCACCGAGATCAACCTCGACGGACTGCGCATCGAGGGCAACATCTTCCCCGTGCCCGACACGGCCGCCCCAGTCACCGTCTCCAACGTCGACGCCGGCTGGGTCAAGGGACCCAAGTCCGTGACGCTGAGCGCGACGGACACGACGACCGGGGTCCAGGCCAGCTACTACAGCACCGACGGCACGACCCCCACGGTCCTCTACTCCGGTCCGGTCGTCGTCTCCGGCACCGGCACCACGACGTTCAAGTTCTACTCGGTCGACAACCGTGGCAACGCCGAGGCGATCCACACCGAGTCGATCAGGCTCGACAACACCGCGCCGGCGACGGTGTCGAGCGTGGCCAACGCGGCGAGCTTCCCGGGGACGGCAACGGTCGGCCTCACGGGCTCGGACCCGCACTCCGGGGTTGCCAGCGTGCGCTGGTCGCTCGACGGCGGCGCGTGGAACTCCAGCGCGGCCAACCCGACGACGATCACGGTTCCCTCCACCGCTCTGGGCACGCACACCCTGGACTACTTCTCGGTCGACGCGCTCGGCAACACCGAGGCCACCAAGACGGTGAGCTTCACGGTGCTCAAGCGCTACGAGCAGGACGATGCGGCGATGGTCTACCGCGGCGGCTGGGCGTGGGCCGGTGGCGCCTCCCGCTCCGCGGG
>CAZCRB010000143.1:0-3970 GCA_964500985.1 uncultured Eubacteriales bacterium | reverse complement strand
GTCGGTGACCGCGGCGCTCGAGGGTCTTGAGCTGCGCGACGAGGAGTCCGAACCGCTGTGGCGCCAAGACATAAGCTTCCCTGCTCGCGTCGAGGAGCTCGGCGCGGTACGTGAGCGGGTCATAGAGACGCTCGAACCCCTCGGTTTCCCGGAGTCCGCGCGTTTTGACGTCAAGGTCGCGCTGGGCGAGGCGCTCGCCAACGCGGTGCGGCATGGGTCGCCGTCAGACGACTTGGATGCCTCCGTCGACGTGTGCGTGATCGCCTACGAAGACCGAATCGTGCTCGAAGTCTCCGACACCGGCCGGGGATTCGATGGCGTGCACACGCTGAGCGGCGACTTGTACGCGCCAAGCGGGCGAGGCGTCATGTTCATGCAGGCGCTGATGGACCGCGTCGAGTTCGCCGGGTCCGACGCGGGCGGGACCCTCGTCCGGCTCACGAAGCATCGCGCTGGTGCCGTCTGATGCCGCAGCGTCGCGGTCACAAGCGCCGCATCCTGGTCTTTTCGGCATCGTTTGGCGGCGGTCATCGTTCAGCCGCCGAGGCCATACTGCGCTACTACCGTGCACACCACGCGGATCAGGTGGAAGTCGAGATCGTCGACTTTTTCGACGAGTTCATGCCGAGCGTCAACGTCCTCGCCAAGTTCGCGTACCAGCAGTCGGTCGCGTTCTTCCCGGCGCTCTACGGCACGTTCTTCGAGGTCAGCAACCAGTTCCCGACGAACCCCGTCGTCCACGAGCTCAAGATCCTGGGCTTTCAGCGCGCGACCAACTTCATCGACCGGTACCGCCCCGACGCGGTCATCTCGACGTTTCCCGTGGCCGGCGGTGTTGTCTCCGACATCAAGCAGGAGCGCCCGCTCGTGGCGGCGACCGTGGTGACGGACTGGGGTGTCCATCGGACGTGGCTGCACCCGTCCACCGACCTGTACTTCGTGGCCTGCAAGGAGGTGCGGGAGGACCTGGTCGTGCGCAAGATACCGTGGGACCGAGTGGTCGTCTCCGGGATCCCGGTACACGAGAAGTTCTCGGAGCCGATGGAACGGCAGGCGTGCCGCAAGGACCTCGGACTCGGTGACCGCTTCACGGTGCTGCTCACCAGCGCGGCCGGCCTCACGAGCGACGTGCGCGACATCGCGGGCGAGCTTGCTGCGGCCGGAATCCAGGTCGCTGCCGCCACGGGTACGAACTCGCGCTTGAAGCGCCGGCTCGATACACTGTCGAAGAAGGCCGATCTGGTCCGGGTGTTCGGTCACACGCCGGACATGCACAAGATGATGCGCGCGGCGGATGTGCTGGTGGGCAAGGCGGGCGGACTGACGGTTTCCGAGTCTCTCGCGATGGGGCTTCCGCTGATCATCTACAACCCGGTGCCGGGCCAGGAGATCTACAACGTGGACTTCCTGGTGAACTCGGGTGCGGGTCTGCTTTCGCGGGACGAGGAGGATGTCGTCGAGAAGGTGAAGTTCCTCTCGACACATCCCGAGCGACTCGAACAGCTTGGGTTGAATGCGCAGGGTCTGGGGAAGCCCGCCGCAGCGCAGACGGTGTGCGAACGCGTTCTTGCTGCGGTTCGCTGAGACAGGGGATGCTGGCTATGGAGTTTTGGGACGTCATCGAAAAGCGGCACTCGGTGCGGGACTTCAAGTCCGAGCCTATCAGGCGCGAGAGGCTCGAGAAGCTGGCACGCGCCGCCGCGCTCGCCCCGTCCGCGATGAACTCCCAGCCCTATCGCCTCTACTTCACGAGCGGGGAGCAGCGGGCCGAGCTCGGACAGCTCGTGGCCCGCGCCACGGTGCACCTCTCCGAGTACATGGACGTGCTCGGGCCCGAGCGCTACGAGGACGCGATCGAGTGGTACTCGTCTCTCGGCGGAGCGCCCGTGCTTGTCGCCGTGGTGATGGAGTCCGACGAGACCGGCCTCGACGACGTGAACAAGCTGATGTCGGTCGGTGCGGCCATCGAGAACCTCCAGCTCGCGGCCGTGGCCGAGGGGCTTGCCTCCTGCAACATCACGTTCGCTTTGTGGGTCCGTGATGACATCGAGGAGATGCTTGGCATACCGGAGGCGAGCTCGCTCGTGAGCATCATCGCCGTCGGCTACCCCGGCGACACGCCGGTGGCGGCACCCGCGCACCGGTTCGACGTCGTCGAGTTCCTCGAGTAGCGCGGGACCGTGCTTCGAGCCGTATTCTTCGACGTCGGAAACACGCTGCTGTACCCGTACCCGAGCGTCGCTCATGTCGTGCGCGACATCCTGCTCGACGAGGGACATGCGCGCGACGTCGCAGCCATCGAGGGCTACCTGCCACTGGTCGACGAGTTCTACGAGGAGCGCTATCGCGAGGACGACTCGTTCTGGACAGACGAGGACGAGACGAGCGCGGTGTGGGTCGGCATGTACTCCTTGCTCGCACGCGAGTTGGGTCTTCACGCCGACGCGGAGCGGATCGCCCGGCGTGTCTACGACGAGTTCGGTGACGCGGCACGCTGGCGGGCGTACCCCGACGTCGCGCCAGCGCTTGAGCGGCTCAAAGCCCGGGGTCTCAGGCTCGGCGTCATCTCGAACTGGGACCGGCGGCTGGCTCGGATCCTCGACGGTCTGGGACTCGGAGGGCTCTTCGATACGATCATCTCGTCTGCCGAGGTGGGGCTGCGAAAGCCCGACCCGCGCATCTTCGACGTCGCGTGCGAGGAGCTTGGCGTGGCGCCGGGCGAGGCTGCACATGTCGGTGATCACGAGTACGCTGACCTGCTCGGCGCCAACTCGGTCGGCATGGCCGCCGTGCTGATCGACCGACACGGTGGGGACACTCCGGATTACGAGCCGTTCCTGCGCTCGCTTGACGACCTGGAGTCCGTTCTCGCGTTGTGAGTCTCGAGCGGCGCAGCGCCAAGGAAATGGGGGAGGGCACATGCGGGCCGCGTTCAGGTGGATCGTGCTGGTGGTCCTCGTCGCGGTGTGCGCGCTGACGGGGTACGCGGCGTACACGCTGGCGGGGGTCTCGTGGGACGCGGTCGTCTCGTATCGCTCGCCGTACGTGGCTATGAAGCTGCCGGAGGCGGCCAGCGGCAGCGAGACGGCGTCTCGGACGGTCGTCGTGATCGTGGACGGGCTGCGTCTGGACGCGTCGCGGGACATGCGGACGCTCCAGCAGCTCAGACAGTACGGCGCAGACGTCACGCTGACCGCCCCACAGCCCTCGCTGAGCTACCCTAACTGGACCACGCTGCTCTCCGGTGCCCCGCCCTACGTCAGCGGCGTGGTGACCAACTGGCACGAGGGGGCCGCGCCGGTCGAGACGCTGTTCGATACGGCGCGACGCGCTCGCGTCCCGACGGTGTTCGTGGGCCCGGAGGACTTTGGGACCCTCTACGGCGTCGAGGGCAAGACCGTGGCAAGCTTCATGAAGAAGTGGGATTCGGAGTACCTTTCCGGCCAATACGTCGATGCGGCCCTTCGCCTGGTTGCGGACAAAGACCCCCGTCTGCTTGTCGTGCACCTGCCCGATGTCGATGAGGCGGGGCATGCCTACGGCGGCGGGTCCGCGCAGTACGCCGAGGCGGTGGCCAAGGTCGATGCGGACCTCGCGAGGCTCGTCACCGGGCTCCAGGACGGTCACACGGTGTTTGTCGTCACCGCTGACCATGGTCACATCGATGCCGGTGGCCACGGAGGGTGGGAGGATGAGGTCGTCAAAGTCCCAGCCGTGTTCTCGGGTCCGGGGATCGCACTGGGCCAGTCGAGTGGTCGCAGCGAGGACGTGGCACCCACCGTGGCGGTGCTCGTCGGCGTCGGCTCGCCGCGCTGGGCGAAAGGTGGACTCCTCGCGTCGGTCGTGGCGACCGTGCCCGCCAAAGCGCAGGTCGCGGCGGCCACCCAGCGTGCGGCGTTCGCCGCGGGCTATGTGAGCCTGGTCACGACGCCCGTCCCCGAACAGGCGGTGTCGATCGAGCAGCAGGTGC
>CAZCRB010000142.1:2616-4022 GCA_964500985.1 uncultured Eubacteriales bacterium | reverse complement strand
TTGGCGGCCGGCGCGGCCTTGGCAGCGGGAGCGGCCTTGGCGGTGGCTGCAGGCTTCTTGGCAGCGGCCCGCGGCTTGGGAGCGGCGGCCTCTACCGGCTCGGGGGTCTTGGCGCTGCGCCGCGGCTTTGCAGCCGGAGCGGGCGCCGATTCAACGGACTTGGTGGTGCGTGCGGTGTTCTTTGGGTTTTCAGCCACGCTGATACCGTGCCTCCAGATCGATCATCGGTCATCACCGGCGCTGCGGCGCATGGTGTCGAGCGCGCGCTGCAACTCCGCTATCTCCTTGAATAGTTCGGCCTCCTCGGCCTTATCCTTGAATTCGGCGGGGCGTTTGAGCCTGGCCTTCCCGACGGCGATTCGCCGCTCGAGCTCAAGTTCCTTCAGGCGGAGCGTCAATCCCGCCGCAAGATCTTTCGCGTCATCCGCGCCTTCGAACGACACCGTCATCGCCGAGAACGCCTCAGCGGCGCCGGGGACGGCGGCATCGAGGGCTCCCACCAGCGACGCGGGAGACACCGACGGACCCGCCTCGGCGACCACCTCGGCAAGTGCCCGGTGGTTCGCGTCAGACAGCAGGCCAGCTGTAAGCAACTCCCGTGCCTCGCCACGCAGCGACGGCGCCTGAATGTAGAGAGCCAGAAGCTGCCGCTCCACCTTGGTACGAGGATCCACCGCCGCCGAGAGCCCCGTGGCCGACGGCGCGGCAGCACCCTCGCCCTCGTCGGCATCGCGCACGGCGGGCGCCGGACGCGTCTCGTTGATGGCACGGCGCACGGTCGCGAAGTCAGCGAACAGGCGGTCGGCGATGTAGTTGGCGTAGTCGTCGGCCAACAGCGAGTCCTTGACCGGCGTGAGCACCGCGGCCGCGTCCTTCAGCGCCCGGGCCCGCTCCTCGGGACGGTCGAGGTCCCAGCGGGCGAGCCGGCGGTCGATGGCGAACTGCAGCAGCGGAGCAGCGCCGGCGATGACGCCCGTGAGCGCCTCTGAGCCGCGCTGCGCCACGAGATCGGCCGGATCGAGCCCGTCGGGCAGCACGGCCACGACGAGCTGCACGCGCCCGCCCCCGGCCTCCGGGGTCACGCTCGCGTCGATGAACTCGCTGGCCCGGTCGGCGGCGCGCATGCCCGCCTCGTCGCCGTCGAACAGGTACACGATGCGTTTGGCGAAGCGGCCGAGCAGCTTGACGTGCTGCTTGGTGAGCGCGGTGCCCAACGTCGCGATGGCGTTGGTGATGCCGGCCTCGTGAAGCGCGATGACGTCGGTGTAGCCTTCCACGACCACGGCGTCGCCGGTCGCGGTGATGGCGGCCTTGGCGCGTTCGATCGCGTACAGGTGCGCCGACTTGTGGAAGATCGGCGTGTCGTTGGTGTTGAGGTACTTGGGCTCGCCCTTGCCCATCACGCG
>CAZCRB010000142.1:0-2516 GCA_964500985.1 uncultured Eubacteriales bacterium | reverse complement strand
CCGAACGAGTCGCCACCGAGCCCGCAGCCAAAGCAGTGCCACAGCTGGGTGGTGGGGTCGACCTTGAAGCTCGGCGTCTTCTCGCCGTGGAACGGACACAGGCCCCAGAACAGCCGTCCCTTGGGCTTGAGCACGATACGCTCGGAGATGAGTTGCACGAGGTCGGTGGCGTCGCGTACGCGCGACACGTCTTCGTCGGTGATGCGACCCACGCAGCCCCCCTTCCCCGGAATCGGTCTCGAACCCTGCTTACCCACGCACGGTAGCGCACCAGTATCTCACACGCGCCTGACGCGCTAGACGAGCCACTTGCGGGGCACGTAGAGCCGCTCGAACTCCCGGATGGCGAACCGGTCGGTCATCCCCGCCACGTAGTCGACCACGCGCTGGACGAGCTCTCCCCCGTCGCCGGGTCGGTACTCGGCCGGAAGCTCATCGGGGTGATCGAGGAAGTGACGGAACAGCATCTGCACGAGGTGGTAGGCGCGGGGCTCCTCGGCCTTGGCGCGCTCGGAGAGGTACACGTTCTCGAACAGGAAGGTCCTGAGCTCCATCATCGCGTCCCACACCGGCTGCGACATCGCGATCGCATCGGCGCCGGCAGATGAGGCAACCATGTCGTTGACCATCGTCGTGATGCGCTCGGCGCCCTTGGCCCCGAGCACCGCGATAGGGCCGGCCGGCAGCTGCTCCTCGCGCAACACGCCCGCGCGCAGGGCGTCGTCGATGTCGTGGTTCACGTACGCGATCCGGTCGGCCACCCGCACGATCTGGCCCTCGAGCGTGGCCGGCGTGTGCCCGCCCGTGTGTCCGAGGATGCCGTCGCGGACCTCCCAGGTCAGGTTGAGCCCCTTCCCGTCGTACTCGAGGTGCTCGACGATGCGCAGCGACTGCTCGTTGTGCTCGTAGGAGGCCGGCGCGTCCGGGTAGCGCCCGGCGATCTCGGCGAGCACGTCGTTGAGGGCGCTCTCGCCGGTGTGGCCGAAGGGCGTGTGACCCATGTCGTGCGCAAGCGCGATCGCCTCGACGAGGTCCTCGTTGAGGCGCAGAGCGCGCGCGATCGAACGCGAGATCTGCGCGACCTCGAGCGTGTGCGTGAGCCGGGTGCGGTAGTGGTCACCCTCCGGAGCGAGGAAGACCTGCGTCTTGTGGGACAGCCGCCGGAAGGCCTTGCAGTGGATGACGCGGTCCCGGTCGCGCTGGAACTCCGTGCGAAACGGGTCGAGCTCGAGCGCGACCTCGCGGCCGCGGGACTCGGCGGCCTTGGCGGCCCGGGGGCTGAGGCGCGCGAACTCCTCGGCCTCGGCGATCTCGCGCGTCATGATCGGCGCAGCGGCGTGATCCACAGAAACGGCTCCTAGGTCCCAAATAGCCCGACCGAGGCGTACAGGTAGCCCGCGGCCCCCGCAAACGCCCCCAGCGCGCCCACAAGCACGCCTGCGACCCACGGCGAACGCAGCCCCATGCGCCGGCCCATCCAAACGGCGAACCACGCGAGAAGCCCGCCGAGCACGACCGCGGCCGCGATCACGGGCCACAGACCCGCGAGCCCTCCCCCGCCCTTGCTGCCGAGAAACCACCAGACGCCCCCCGCGGCAAGCGCCGCGACAAGCGTCCAGGCGATGAGCAGTTCGCGGCCGAGAGGGGTTTGAGCGCGCGAGCGACCGCGGATGAGCGGAGAGCCCGCTTCCGTCCAGAGCTTGGTGCCCTTCACCGCACCCCCTCGGTGCAGCGGGGCCCGGCCGTTTCCGACCGGGCCCCGTCATGGCCTACCGGTTGTCCGAGCCCTTCTGGGACTCGGCGAGCTTTGCCTGCGCAGCCGCGAGGCGCGCAAGCGGAATGCGGTACGGGGAGCACGACACGTAGTCGAGCCCGATACCGTAAAACGTCTTGACGGAGTCCGGGTCGCCACCGTGCTCGCCGCATACGCCGAGCTTGATGGTCGGGTTGGCCTCGCGCCCAAGCCTGCAGCCCATCTCGACGAGCTTGGCCACACCCGAGTCGACGGTCTCGAACGGGTTGCGGGTCAGCACCTTGCGGTCGAGGTACTTGGGCAGGAACTTCGCCTCGATGTCGTCACGCGAGAAACCGAACGTCGTCTGCGTCAGGTCGTTGGTGCCGAAGCTGAAGAAGTCGGCGACCGTGCCGATCTCATCGGCGGTCACAGCGGCGCGCGGCAGCTCGATCATGGTGCCGATCGGGATGGCGAGCTCGGTGCCGGTCTCGGACGCGACCTGCGCGAGCACCTTCTCGGACTCGGCGCGCAGGACCTCGAGCTCGGACTTGACGCTCACGAGCGGGATCATGATCTCCGGACGCGGGTCCTTGCCGGCCTTCTTGAGCTGGGCGGTCGCCAGAGCGATCGCGCGCACCTGCATGCCGTACAGCTCGGGGAACATGATGCCGAGGCGGCAGCCGCGCAGGCCCAGCATCGGGTTCATCTCGGTCATCGAGTCGATCTGGGCGAGCAGCTTGCGCTTGGGGGCGAGCTCCTCGACCGAGGCGCCGGCGCACTC
>CAZCRB010000141.1:1813-4056 GCA_964500985.1 uncultured Eubacteriales bacterium | reverse complement strand
CCAAGTCTTTATGGAGGCACGATGACCGCTGAGACACCGCGCATACTGCTCGTCGAGGACGAGAAGGCGATCCGCGAGGCGGTCGTCGCCTACCTCGAACGCGAGGGCTACTGGGTGACGCCGGCCGAGGACGGCCAGGCGGCTCTCGACCAGTTCGCCAAGCACCGTTACGACCTCGTGGTTCTCGACCTGATGCTGCCCAAGGTCTCGGGCGAGCAGGTCTGCCGCACCATCCGCGACGGCTCGGACGTGCCGATCATCATGCTCACCGCCAAAGGCGAGATCGAGGACCGCATCGCCGGCCTCGAGCTCGGTGCCGACGACTACCTCGTCAAGCCGTTCTCCCCGCGCGAGCTCGTCGCCCGCGTCCGCGCGCTCATGCGTCGCGCCAAGGTGACCGAGGAGCCGCAGCGCGACCGTCTCGTCTACGGCCCGCTCGAGATCGACATCGCGGGGCACAAGGCGTTCCTCAACGGCGAGGAGCTCGACCTGACCGCGAGCGAGTTCAAGCTGCTCACCACGCTGTCGCGCTATCCGGGCCGCGTCTACTCGCGCATGGAGCTCGTCGAGAAGGTCCTCGGCTACGACTTCGAGGGCTACGAGCGCACCATCGACTCGCACGTGAAGAACCTGCGCGCCAAGCTCGACGACGACCCGCGCGACCCCACCTTCATCTGGACCGTCCACGGCGTCGGCTACCGGTTCGAGGCCCCTGTCGCAGTCGATGAGTGATGACGCGCTGACACGCCAGGACCCCACCCGCGACGCCGCCCGTGATGGCGAGTCGGTCGACGAGGCCGACCTGCCCGGGTTCGACACCGCCGAGGAGAGCGCCGAGGGCTCCCGTACGGGCGGCACGTTCTCGCGCCGGCTCTCGTTCGCGTTCGCCACGGTCGCGGCGATCACCGCGCTGCTCGCCGCCGTGCTCATCTCGGCGGTCTGGAACTACCAGTTCGACCAGTACCTGCGCGGGAACCTCCAGCGCATCGCCGATCAGATGGCCCACGTCGCCGAACAGGCCTACCCCCGCTACGGCGGCTGGACGCTGCAGACGCTCTCCGTCATCCCGCGCTTCGGCTCGATCCAGGGCGTGGCGATCCAGATCGTCGACGACACCGGCACGATCATCTACGACGACGCGACGATGGGCGCGGCCGCCCAAAACGCCGCCGCCACGGGGCAAGACGCCATGGCCGAAGGCGTCGTCCTGCGGCCCAAGGGGCCGGTCGCCTCGTCCCCGGTCGACGTCAACGGCGAGCAGGTCGGCGCCGTGCGCGTGTGGGCGTACGGCTCCGGCGCGGTCCTGACCGACCGCGACGCGCAGTTCAAGCGCGGGTCGTTCGCCGCCCTGACCATCGCGGCGTTCGTCGCGATCTGCCTCGCCTCGATCGCGGGCTTCTGGTACGCCAAGCGCCTCGTGCGCCCCATCACGCGCATCACCCAGACCGCGCAGGCCCTGCGCTCAGGCGACCGCGACGCGCGGACCGGTCTCGAGGGTGACGACGAGATCGCCGAGCTCGGCCGCACCTTCGACGAGATGGCCGACGCCATCGAGGCCGACCGCGAACTCGAGCGCCGCCTGACCGCCGACGTCGCGCACGAGCTGCGCACGCCGCTGCAGGCCATCCAGGCGACCGTCGAGGCGATGCAGGACGGTGTGCTGCCGGCCGACGAGGAGCGCCTCGGCACCGTCCGTGACGAGACGGTCCGGCTCGCCCGTCTCGCCGACGCGATCCTCGAGCTCACGCGTCTCGAGCGCGGTTCGCTGCCGTTCGACCTGCGCCGCATCGACCTCGCCGCGCCCGTGCGCTCGGCGGTCGACACCCACGCCGCGCTCATCGACAGCCGCGACATCGTGCTGCACACCGACATCACCGACAACGTCCGCGTCATCGGCGACGGGGACCGGCTGCAGCAGGCGGTGGGCAACCTGCTGAGCAACGCCGCCCGCTACACCAAAGCCGGCGGGCGCATCGAGGTCCGCCTCGCGCGCGAGTCCGGCTGCGCGCTCATCGAGGTCGCCGACACCGGCATCGGTATCGCCGAGGAGGACCTGGCGCACGTCTTCAACCGGTTCTGGCGCGCGGACGCCGCACGGGCGAGCGCGACCGGCGGGCTGGGCATCGGCCTGGCGGTCACCAAGGAGATCGTCGAGCGCCACCGCGGGCTCATCGGGGTCGAGCGCCGGCCCGAGGGCGGCACCCGCTTCACCATCCGCATCCCGCTCGCCTAGCCCGGCGCGC
>CAZCRB010000141.1:0-1713 GCA_964500985.1 uncultured Eubacteriales bacterium | reverse complement strand
CTACGCCAAGCCGCCGCGCAGGGGCATACTCTCAAGCGAACGGTCTCGCCCGCGAAACGGAGCCAGGATGAACCTCGCCGCCCTCACGCCCACGCCGACGATCATGGCGGTCTTCGGGTTGCTCGTGCTCGCGATCATCGTCTTCCAGATGCTCGTGGGGTATCGCAAGATCGCGTTCAAGGGCCGCACGCACCTGCGGGTCCACAAGTGGATCGCCTGGGGCCTGGTGGCCGTCGCGGTGCTGCACGGGCTGGGCGGCCTGCTCTATCTCGGGATCCTGTAGCCCGCCTTCACGCAATCCGCACGGATCGTGCACGCACGGGCGCGAAAGTTCGCCTACAATGGCGGCGTACCGCCGCGCCCCCGCAGCTCTGTTTCGCCCCCGGGTGTGGCCGTCGAGTCCGCCGACGACCCCCGAGGAGCCACCATGTCCCAGCTTCCCGGCCTCACCCCTGATTCGCAGGGCAAGGTTCGCGATCTCTACGACCTTGGCGACAAGCTGCTGCTCGTCGCTTCGGACCGTATCAGCGCGTTCGACTTCGTGCTGCCCGACCCGATCCCGTTCAAGGGCGAGGTCCTCACCAAGCTCTCGCTGTTCTGGTTCGAGCTCTTGGCCGACGTCGTTCCCAACCACCTGCTCTCCACCGACGTCGCCGACCTGCCCGAGCAGTTCGCGCCGCACGCGGAGTACCTGCGCGGGCGGTTCATGCTCGTGAAGAAGGCCGAGGTGTTCCCGGTCGAGTGCATCGTGCGCGGGTATCTCGCCGGAAGCGGCCTGAAGGAGTACCAGCGCCAGGGCACCGTCTGCGGCATCCCGCTGCCGGCCGGTCTCGTGGACTCGAGCCGCCTCGAGGAGCCGATCTTCACGCCGTCCACCAAAGCCGAGATCGGCGACCACGACGAGAACATCAGCTACGAGCGCATGGTCGAGATCGTCGGCGCCGACGCTGCCGCCGAGCTGCGCGACAAGACCATCGCCGTCTACTCCAAGGCGCGCGAGCACGCGGCGTCGCGCGGCATCATCATCGCCGACACCAAGTTCGAGTTCGGCACCATCGACGGCGTCATCACGCTCGTCGACGAGGTGCTGACCCCGGACTCGAGCCGCTTCTGGCCCGCCGACGACTACGAGCCCGGCCGTGGCCAGGCGAGCTTCGACAAGCAGTTCGTGCGCGACTGGCTCGAGAACAGCGGCTGGGACAAGACCCCGCCCGCACCGGCGCTTCCCGCCGACGTCGTCGCCGCCACGAGCGCCAAGTACATCCAGGCCTATGAGCTCATCACGGGCCGGACATTCGAACCGGAAGGGGCTGGCCTCTAAGTGGCACGCCGCAGTCCGCTCAACGAGCGGTACCAGAAGAACACCGCGCCGGCCGGCAAGACGCGCAAGTCCGCCGCGTCGGCCAAGCCCAAGCGGACGTCCTCTTCGCCCTCGACGCCGTCCAAGTCGAGCAGCAAGTCCAAGCCGAGCGAGGCGGCCCGTCGCGCCTACGCCGTCCCGGACAACCCCGAGTTCAAGCGGCTGCGCACCACGTGGTGGTGGCTGCTCGGAATCGCCACGGTGCTCGTGGGCGTGGCGCTGCTGCTCCAGTACCAGCTCAAGCTGCAGGCCGTGGGCGCGGCGGTCTCCTGGGCCGCCATCGCCGTGATGGGCGTGGCGTACTGGCTCGACTGGAAGAAGATCCGACCCATGCGCGAGGCCGCCTACAAGGC
>CAZCRB010000140.1:0-4087 GCA_964500985.1 uncultured Eubacteriales bacterium | reverse complement strand
AGTAGCTCAGCGTGTGGCTTCCGTAGCCGGAGACGGTGACGAGAACCCCGTCGGACGCCGGTCCTGACTGCCACTCGCCGTCGTCGAGCTTGTGAAACACCTGTGCGACCCCGGAACGGTCGTCGCTGGCGTAGATGCCGAATGTCCAGGTCCCGTCCGCCGAAGTGAGACTCGGCTCACCGTCGACGTCGGACCAACTCACCGGTGCGAGCAAGTCCAGCGGCGCCGCCACGGTCGCGGAGTAGCTCACCGGGGCACTCTCATTGCCCGCATAGTCGCGCGCGTATGCGCTGACGGACGCGCTGACGCTGCCGGACGCGGGCGGTCGCAGCGTGACGAAAGCGGCCCCGGTGCCCACGATCGTGCTGGTGCCATGGAAGCCGGTCGCGTCGGTGTACTCGTAGAAGCACCGGTCCACGCCCGAACCGGAGCCGCTCTCGGACGCGGCTACCCGCACCACGATCGAGCCATCGAAGTTCGTGTACTGCTGCGTCACGCTCACGGTCGGCGCCGCGGTGTCGATGTTGACGAAGCTCGTGGTGGTGGGCGTCGCGTTGCCCGCGACATCTATCGCGTAGTACTCGACGCTCACGGTGCCGTTGGGCATATCGGCGAGATCCACCCGGACGGATGCGGCAGGATCGCCGCCGGTGTCGCACGGGACCGTCACCCAGGTGCCGTAGTTGAGGCGGTAGCGGATCTCCTTGACTCCGCTGAGCACCGAGCCCGTGTCCTGGGCGGTGAGATAGGCGGACTTGACCCAGGTGCCCGACGGCTTCACGAGTGAGATCGTCGGCTTTGTCGTGTCAGGGACGAACCAGGAGGTGAACCGGGGCGTTTCGGCGAACCCGAACTTGTCGACCGCGTAGTACCACAGGGTGTGCGATCCGTACTGCGTCATGAGGGGCGCCGGCGTGGTGAAGTACACGAATCCGGTGGGCTCGTTGACCTGCGTGTACGCGCCGTTGTCAAAGCGGTAGTTGACAGAGGCCACGCCAGAACCGAATCCGTCGCCCGCGGCCAGCTGCCACTGCGTGTTCCAGCCACCACCCAAGCCGGAGGACGGCGGGGTCGTGTCGCGATGGAAACTCTGGTAGTACCACTGGCGATTCCCGTCCCAGTCGTACACGTAGTAGTCCAGGTTCCATCCACCGTCTGAGGGCACGGTCACTTCGATCGAGCGCACGGCAGACGGATCGCCGGCGGCAAAGGTCGCATTGATCGACTTGGACACGCCGCCCTGGTACACGCGACCGACGATGGACTTCACACCGCTGGCCGGCACGGAACCCTCCGGATCCCGCATCGTGATGAACACGGAGTTCGGGGTCATCGTCGCGCTCAAGGACGCGACCGGCGGGGTGGTCTCGATGACGCTATAGGCATGCGTCTTGATCGCCTCGGCGTGACCCAGGGCGTCTTGTGCGTAGTAGCGCAGCTCGTGGCTACCGAGATTGGCGCCTCCCGGCTCCGTATTGGTGATACCGTTCGCGGCGTCAGCCGAGGTGCACGCCGTGAAGGGTGCGCCATCGAAGCTGTAGTAGGTGGTGTAGGGCGAGGCGTCGTTCGTGGTCAGCTTCCAGCGATACTCCCCGGCGGTGACGGTTGCCACGGAAGTCACCGGAGCGGCGTTGTCGATGCCGAGCGTGACCATGACCGGGTCGCTCACGTTGCCGGTGTAGTCGGTGGTGGTGTACTTGATGATGTACCTGCCGTTTGACCCCGAACCGGAGTACGCGACCCAGTTGCCCGTGTTCTTGGACTGCGCGAGCGCCTCGAGTCCGGTGATGGCACGCGGCTGGTCCCACGTATCGTCAAGAGGGTACGAGACGTCGTAGGGCTGATAGACCGGGTAGGGCGCCATGTTCCAGTTGCCGAACGCGAAGTAAAACGTCACGAACTCGATGTGGACGCTGGCCACGCCGGTGTTGCGCCCCTTGACCAGCGGGTCGGTGACGAACATGGTGGTCGACGTCGACACCATGGAGCCGTCGGCGAGACGAACCCCGCTGAACGACACCGCGGGTGCGGTGAAGTCGGTGACGTTGTAGGGCTTGGTCTTGATCGCCTCGGCGTTGCCTGCCGCGTCCTTGGAGTAGAAGCGCAGGGTGTGCGCGTAGGGCTCGTACTCGTCGGCGGGATTCGAGATCCCGTTCAGCCGCTCGTCATCGCCGTACAACTTGAACGGCGCACCGTCGAAGCTGTAGTACGTGGCGGCGACACCGTCCCCGTTGTCCGTCGCATCGAGCTTCCACGCCACCGGATCGGTGCAGATCATGGATGCCGTCGTCGTGGGCGGCGTGAAGTCGACGCTCGTGGGCGGCGGTACCGCGCCCGCATGGCAACCGAAGGCCGCGCCGCACTGGTTGAGCCCGGGATTGCCGTGGCACGACTGGCAGTAGCCGTCGGGCTGCACGCCGTCGGCCACCACCCCATGATCCATCGCGCGCGTCGGTGCGGGATGCGGCGCAACGTTGACGCCGGGAACCTGGCTCGGGTGACACTCCCCCGTCATGCAGGTCTTGTCCCACGTAGTGAAGCTCGATCGCGGACCCCCGGATGCGTGGCACATCGAGCAGTTCGTGTAGTCACGGCCGTGGTTCGCCAGCAGGTTGGCGCGATGGCAGCTCAGGCACTTCAGCGTGATCGTGCCCCCAGCGCTGACGCCGCTGCCACCCCAGCTGGGAACACCCACCTCACCCTCGAAGGTCGCACTCGCCTCGTGCACCGCACCGTGGATCGCCATGGGGTTGTGGCACGCGTCGCAGTCCTTGTCGTTGGCCGCGATCGCCGCGACGACCTTGGGGTCTGTGGATGAATGACAATCACATCCGATGCGGGCGTGACCCGCGATGAGATTGGCGCCGCCATGGCAACCGGTTCCCGCGCACGCCGTCGTGGTGTTGGCATGCTGCGCCGCGTGGGGCGCCTCGTGACACCCCTGACACGCCGTCGCGCCCGAAGCGATGGACGCCTTCACCTGCGGCCGCGCCGCCGCACCGTGACAGACGTCGCACTGGTACTTGAGTGCGGCGGCCGTCGGGTACTTGGCGTGTTCATCCAGAAGTGCAGTCGCATGGCACGTCGAGCAGAAGCCGCCCGTGGTCGAGACGTGCGCGGAAGCGATTGCTGCATCCTTGTGCTGCGGAACGGACGGATTCGAGGCCGCGTGACAGTCGGCGCAGGTGAACGGTCCCGAGCCCCAGTTGCCGAACTGCGGGTTACCGATGTGATCGATGCCGTGACAAGAGTCCGACTGCTGCGTCGCCGATCCGGTACACCCCGCGACCGTCGGTGTCGCACGGCCGTGGGTTCCACCCGCGACGATGTAGCCGTGGGTGTGGCAGTCCTCGCAACCCGAGACCGTGTGAGCCGCCGGGAAGGCGGTGTGACAGCCCGTGCAGTCCCAACCCGAGGACATGGGCGGCGAGACGGTGAAGCTCCACGTCTTTGACACCGAGCCGCCCTGGGGGTCGCGGGCCGAGAACACCGCGGTGTGGACTCCGGGCGCCAGTGCCGTCGCCGGCGTGTGAGTGAACGTCTTTGCGCCGGCGCTGTACGCCGTGGAAACGATCTTGCCGTCGATGGTCATCGTCGAGACGAACGACGTGGATGCCGAGTTGAGTGCGACCGTGACCGCCGCGGGGGACGCAGGCAGCGTTGCTGCCGCAGGCGGTGAGACTGCGCCCATGGTCGTGCCTGAGCCGTAGTTGAACGTCCAGGTGTAGGTCGACACGCCGTTCGCGCTCGACACCGTGGCTACGACCGTGTTGACTCCGGGAACGACGCGGCTGCCCGGGGAGTAGCTCATGAGCTTGGCGACGGTGAAGTCGTCCACCACCCAGACGTTGCTCTCCAGCTCCTCGTCGTAGACGAAGTGGCCGACCGGCCGATCGATGCTGACCGATGCCGGCAGACCGTTGATGGTCATGGTGGCCGACAGGATCGGCAACGAGTCGTCAGCGGTGACCGATAGCCACGAGGGCTTGGCCAAAGAGGCCGAACCAGCTGCGGGCTGCGGCGCGGTGAAGACCGCGGTTCCCGCGGCAGAAGCGGTGGCTGTCGCGCAGAAGAGCACCACCATGAT
>CAZCRB010000139.1:0-4096 GCA_964500985.1 uncultured Eubacteriales bacterium | reverse complement strand
AACCACAGCACGTGGCTGTGGAGGTACTGGGCCGCCTCGATGATGTTGCGGACGATGCGCGCGCCCTGCGGGATGGTGATGCCGAGCGCAGCCTCGGTCGACATGGTCGACGCGTGGCCGTGCGAGATCGGGCAGACGCCGCAGATACGCTGCGCGATGTAGTACGCGTCAGCGGGCTGGCGGCCCTTCATGACCGATTCCATTCCGCGGTACAGTCCGCCGGACACCCACGCGTCGGTGATGACGCCATCGGTGACCTCGCACTCGACGCGGAGGTGACCCTCGATACGGGTCAACGGGTCGATTACTACTCTGTCAGCCACTACTTATCGCCTCCCTTCGCAGTCGTGTCGTCGCCGTCTACGTGGGGCTCGTGGCCCAGACGGCCGGTGGCGGCCATGCCGATCGCGTGGACGCCGAGGCCCGCGAGGACCACGCCGCCCGCGACAGCGCCGACGGTGCCGGGGTTGAACCCGCCCTCTTCAGAACCGGAGCCGAGCCCGACCTTGCGCATACGGCCAAGGAACGGAGCGTTCTCGTCGACCCAGTTGAAGTTGCCGCAGCCGATGCACGGGCTTCCGGACTCGACGCACCAGCTGACCTGATTGTTCCAGCGAACGATCGGGCAGTTGGTCATCGTCTGGGGGCCCTTGCAGCCGACAGGGTAGAGGCAGTAGCCCTTGGCCTCTTCCTCGGAGCCGAACTTGTAGACGAACTCGCCGTTCTCGAAGTGGCCACGGCGCGGGCAGTTGTCGTGGATCGTCTGGCCGTAGATGAACGTGGGACGGCCGTACTGGTCCAGCTTGTCGAGCAGGGCGCCGCTCTCCAGCTCACCGAGCAGAAGCGCGTCGATGACGATGGCAACGATCCACTCCGGGTTGACCGGGCAGGTGGGAAGGTTGATGACCGGGACTTTGATGCCCTTGCTCTCGAGGTACATCGAGATGCCGGTGCCACCGTTGAACGGGATGTTGTCAGCGGGATCCTGTCCGCCGGCCGCATTGTTCCCCTTGACCCATCCGCCGTCGACCGCGCAGGAGCCGACCGCGACGATGGCGGCCGCCTTGGGGGCGATCTCGTCGATCTGCTCCAGGCTCGGCTTGCCGCCGATGCGCAGCGTGTTGCCATCCAGCCCGGTCATGACGGTGCCCTCGTAGATCAGGATGAACTTGCCCTTCGCCTTCTCGGCGGTCTCGATGAGAGCCTCGTCGGCGGAAGCGCCGGTCGCGTACATGACCGTTTCCATGTAGTTCATGCTCAGAATGTCGAGGACGATCTGGGCGATGTCCGGGTATGTGCTCTGAGCAGCGGACTCGGTGCAACCGGTGCACGCGCCGCCGTTGAGCCAGATAGCCGGATAGAGCTTGTTGCCTGCGGCGGTCTCCACCGCAGCCGCGATCGTGGGAGCCATCGCTTCCGACAGCCCAAGCATCGCGGCGACCGATCCGCAGTACTTCAGGAAGTCGCGGCGGCTAACACCGCGGTCTGCGAGACGATCGTAGAACGCTCGATCCTCATGCGCCATGCCATACACCTCCTTGTAGATTCCGATACGAAAATGCGTGTGCTGCTCGTCGCGCCGACCGGCAATCGGCCTTCGAACCGCAAGTCAGTCGGCGCGAAGCCTACTGATTCGGCAACCCTCCTTCCGCAAAGACCCAGGGGCGAACGATGACGCCACAAGCAGTCCGAGCGCGCACTGGGCGCCGGACCGCATCATGGAACGGGGTGGGGAGTGGTGCTCCGACGGGCACGCCGCGGAAGAGGGTGGTTCAGCCGCCGGGGCGAGCGCCGCGGGGAGGGTGGGTCAGCGCGAAAGCGAAGCCACGCAGCAGGGTGTGGCGTGCACGAGCGCTCAAGATCCGAAGAACCCCCTCCGGTTCGACAACTAGACCCCTCAGGGCAGGCCGAACCAGAGCGTGAGTTCGCCGCCGGCACGGTCGCCTCTCTAACTGGCAACATTCTACACTCACGCCCGTATTCTTGCTAACAAACTCGCAGGTCGAGTGGTGACGCGCGGGAGGGGAATCAACTGAGGGCGGAAAGGAGGTCGTTATGGGCGATGAGGAGCGCGACACCCGTGACAAGCCGGCGGTGCCGGTGCCGGGTGGCGACGAGAACGAACTCATACGCGCCTGCGAGGAGGACCGTGGTTCGCTGACCCCCAAGGAGACGGCGGACTGCGCGGGCGCTACTCTCGTTGAACGGTACGAGATCGACGAGGATGGCGGCTCTTAGCAGGGAGTAGGTCCGCGGTTGGCGAATCTCACGTCGAGAGGGGGCGCCCGTGGCAGGCGGCAGGGCCGGCGATCTGGTAGTCGATATTCGGGGCTTCGATCCGTCGCTGCGGCGTGCGGTCGTCTTCGCCGTCGTCGACAAGCTCGTCGAGTTGGGCGCACGCGACCAGCTTGTGTTGGTGTGCGACCACGAGCCGGCGGGCCTCGGCTATCAGATAGACCTGCGACGCGAGACGCGCGGCAGGTTCGAGTTCACGTACGACAAGCGCAGCGACGGCGCCTGGGTGGCGCTCATGCGCCCGCGGCAGGACCGCTAGAGCGCCAGGCGCGGCAGCAGGCCCGCGAGGTCATCGAGACTGCCCGACCAGTCGGCTGCGGGGTGCGCGCCTTCTCCGACGTAGAACGTCTTCATCCCGGCATCAGCTGCGGACATGTCGAGGATCGGGTCGTCGCCGACCATCAGACACTCGTGGGCAGCGAAGCCGGTCATCTCGGCGACTTGCCGGAAGTAGCTCGCAGAAGGCTTGCAGGCGTACATCTTCTCGTACGTCGTTATGGCGACGAAGTGCTCGGCGGGAAGCTCGGTCCAGGAAAGGCGCTCCAGGATCGCTACCTCGGGGAAGATCGGGTTGGTCGCGACGGCCGTCGCGAAGCCGGCTGATCGCGCCGCGTTGACGGCGGACGCCGCGCCCGAGCGGGGGCGGCATTGCGCGCCGAGCGCCGGGAAGGTCTCGCGGTAGAAGCGCTCGATCGCGGCACCGGCTTCGGGCTCTGACAGAACGACTCCCGTGAGCCGCTCGAACGTCTGCTCGAAGACCTCGGCATTGGTGTGGCCGGGGTGGGGCCGGGACATCGCGGAGGTGCCTTCGAGGACGCCGGCGAGGGCGGCCTCGGGGGTAAGGTCCTTGGAGAGGGCGCTCAGGGCCGGGCCCAGCAGCGAGAAGTAGTCACGCAGGAACGACTCGAGATCGATGTCGAGAAGCGTTCCGTCGAGGTCGAACAACACGGCGCGCAACATGGCTACTCCTTGGCGTAAGCGACCCGCCGAGTCTACCACTGGTTCCTGAAGTTCCCTTGACGCTGATATACCGAGGGGGGTATCGTTCAAGGCAGCTCGATATACCCCAGTGGGCATCAGTGAGTCGTGACCGGGTCGCCGTACGGTGACCTGGCGTGTCGGAGGAAGGAAGCGGAGCCGAGATGGCAGCAGTCAGCGAGCGCCTGGAGCAGTCGCTCAAGGAGATCTGTGGCGAGGATCGCGTACGGACGGACCGCCGCGAGCGCAAGATGTATTCGTTTGACATCGGTGCGATGCCGAGCCTCGTCAAGCCGGTCGTCCCGGCCGGTGTCGCCGGGGCGGTCGTACGTCCCACGTCCGAGGAGCAGCTGGTCGCGCTCGTCAAGCTCGCGCAGCGCGAGGGCGTGGCGTTGGTCCCGCGTGGATGGGCGACGAGCGGCTACGGTGGCGTGCTGCCGCGCAAGGGCGCGATCGTCGTCGACCTCTCGGGCTGGCAGAAGGTCCTCGACATCGACGTCTCCGGCATGACGGTGCGCGCCCAAGGTGGCGCGATCTGGGAGATGATCGATCGCGAGATCTCCAAGCTCGGCGTGACGCTGCGCCTCTATCCGTCGAGCTATCCGAGCTCGTCGGTCGCAGGCTGGCTCGCCCAGGGCGGCAGCGGTTTCGGCTCCTACGAGTACGGCACCTTCAAGGAGAACGTCGTCAGCGCGCGTGTCGTGCTGGCCAACGGCGAGGTGCGTGAGTTCGCGGGCCAGGAGCTTGAGGACTACGTCGCCGATGCCGAGGGCATCACCGGCTTCATCACCGAGGTCACGTTCCGCGTCCGCGCGCTCGAAGA
>CAZCRB010000138.1:0-4120 GCA_964500985.1 uncultured Eubacteriales bacterium | reverse complement strand
CCGACGCGATAGCGGTCACCTGCTGCTCGAACGCGGACTGATCGGTCACGTGTGCTCCTTGTCTGTTGGCTGTATCGGTAGTTCAGTCTTCGGGCCAGCGCACGCTTTGCGGCAGCGCCGTCAGGTCCACCAGCCGGCCGGCCACCGCGAGGTAGGCGGCATCGGCGGCGGCGGTGAGCTGCGTGTTCATGCGGCCGAGAGTATCGCGGAAGAGCCGGCCGGTTGCGTGGTCGGGCACCACTCCCGAGCCGACCTCGTTGGTCACGACGATGGTGTCGCCCACGCGGCCGCAGACGAGCTCGACGATCCGCTCCCCCGCGGCCTCGACCGCACCGCGATACGCGGACGACGCCTCGGTCGCGTCCGAGAACGCGCCCTGCTCACCGGCAGCCCATGCCTCGGCCATCGCGCTGCCGAGCCACGTGCCGAGGCAGTCCACCACCAGCGCGTCGGCGGGGCCGAGGCCCTCGAGCCAGCTCCAGGGGTCGGTCGCCTCAACGACCGAGAACGACGCCGGCCGGTCCGCGCGGTGACGAGCGATGCGCTCGGCCATCTCGTCATCGCCCGCACCGGTGCCAAAGACGGCGACGACGACACGGCGGCCCCGGCGGTCCAGCTCGCAGGCGAGGTCTTGTGCGGCACGCGACTTTCCCGAGCGCGCGCCGCCCGTCAGCACGACGAGCGCCATCAGCGGACCTCCTCGTCCATACCGGCGGCCGCGCGCAGTGCCGCGACCTCCTCGGGCGTCAGCATGCGCCAGGCCCCCTGCGCGAGGCGCTTGGCCTCGACCGGGCCGAAGCTGACGCGCTCGAGCTCGACCACGGGGTGGCTGACGGCCGAGAACATGCGGCGCACCTGACGCTTGCGCCCCTCGCCGATGGTGATGCGCACCAGGGTGCGGACACCCCGCTTGTCGACGATGTCCACCTCGGCCGGGGCGGTCATGCCGTCGTCGAGCTTGATGCCTTCGCGCAACGCGCGCAGGTCCTCGGGCTCGGGGCGGCCATCGACGAGCGCCAAGTACGTCTTGGGCACCTTCCAGCGCGGGTGCAAGACGCGGTGCGCCAGCTCGCCGTCGGTCGTGAAGACGAGCACCCCGGTCGTGTCGAAATCGAGACGCCCGACGGGGAACAGGCCCGGATACTGCGTCACCGGCACCAGTCCGGCGACGGTCGGCCGTCCCTGGGGATCGCTCATGGTCGTCACGACGCCGCGCGGCTTGTGCAAGACGAGGTAGACGGGCTGATCGGCGATGTGGACCGGGACGCCGTCGACTTCGACGCGATCGACGGCGGGATCCACCTTGGCACCCAGCTCGGTGACGACCGCACCGTTGACCGTCACGCGGCCGGCGGTCATAAGGTCTTCGCTGCCGCGGCGCGACGCCGCGCCCGCTCGTGCGAGGAACTTCTGTAGGCGCATGGGTACGATGCGCTCGGTGTCGGCCGCCCCGTCGCGTCCGGTCTGCCGGCTCTCGCTGGTGTTGGAGTCGTCTGTCACTACTCGATGATCTCGATCTCATCGTCGAGCTCGAGGTCCTGATCGAACGCCTCAGACACGCCGCCCTCGGCGTCGTAGTCCTCGTCGTGTTGTCCTTGTGCGCCGGCCGCCTCGGGGTCCTCGTGCAGGGGATTGGCGCCAAAGGTCGGCGCCTCGCCGGCGGAGAGGCGGTCGCGGATCGCACGCTCGGTGTCCGCGTCGGGGGCGAACTCCTCGAGCGGCGGCAGCTCGGCGATGTCGCGCAGGCCGAACTTCTCCAAGAACGTGCGGGTGGTGCCGTAGAGGATCGCGTTGCCCTGGTTCTTGTCGCGCCCGACCTCACGCACGAGGCCCTTCTCGATCAGCGATGCGACGACGCCTTCCGAGTTCACGCCACGAACCGCGTTGACGCCCGCGCGCGTGACCGGCTGGTGGTATGCGACCACGGCCAGCGCCTCGAGGGCCGCCTGCGACAGGCGACGCGTGTCCCACGACAGCACGTACTGCTCGATCACGTCGTGGTGGGCCGGATGGGTGTAGAGACGCCAGCCGCCGGCGACCTCGCGCAACTGGAAGCCGCGCTCCTGCTCCGCGTACTCCTGCGCGAGCTCGGCGAGAACGCCGTCGACCTCGCCGGGGGCGGCCTCGAGCACGCGCGCCAGGCGCGCGGCGCTCACCGGCTCGTCGCTCACGAACAGCAGCGCCTCGACCGCGCCCTTGAGGGGGTGCGCGTCACTCATCGTCGTCCTCCTTGCGATAGCCGCGCTCGGCGGCCTCTGCTTCGTCCAGGTGTCGGATCATGATGTCGCCGAAGATCTCGTCTTGGACCACGTCGACGAGTCCGCGCTTGTACAGCTCGAGGATGGCGAGGAACGTGACGACGACGATCTCGGCGTTAGCGTCCTCTCCCACCAGCTCCGAGAAGCTCGCGCGCCCGCGGGACGCGACGGTGCGTCGCACGCTCTCGGCGTGCAGCTCGAGCGAGACGGGCATGGAGGCAACGTGCTCGGCCTCGAGCAGGAAGATCTCACGCTTGTGCTCGAGGTCCGCGCAGATGACGGCCAGGCCGCGCAGCGTGATGCCCTCGAGGTAGTCCGGCATCAGCCCGAGGAAGTCGTGCTCGAGCCCGGCCTGACGCGGGTGCATGCGGTCCTCGTTCTCCATGCGCTGAGAGAGTTCGGCCGCGGCGTTCTTGAACTGCTTGTAGGCGAGCAGGCGCGCGATCAGGATGTCGCGGGCTTCCTCGGGAGACAGGTCGTCGAGCTCGTCTCCGACGTAGACCTCGGTCTTGGGCAGCAGCGACGAGGCCTTGATCTCCAACAGCGTCGCCGCGAGCAGTAGGAACTCGCTCGCGACATCGAGATCGAGGTCGTTCATGCGCTCGATGTGAGCGAGGTACTGATCGGCGACCTCGGAGATCGAGATGGCGCTCACGTCGACCTTCTGGCGGCTGACGAGGTGCAGCAGCAGGTCGAAGGGGCCTTCGAAGACCTCCGTCTTCACGGTATAGCTGGTCACGACGCCCCCCGCGTCCGTATCCGCATCCCGCTACTCCGCGTCGAGGAAGCTCGGGTGAGACTCGTCCGCATCGCCGGCCGAACCACCGCGCTCGATGCCTGCCGACAGCTCGGTACGCGGGTCCAGCCCGATGAGCTCGCGACACGTGGCGACGACGCCGCTCGTCACCGGCTTGGCCTTCGCGGCGCCCGACGCCAGGACCTCGGCGGCGAAGCCGGGGGTGGCAGCGAGCTCGGCGCGGCGCTGCTGGAACGGCGTGAGGTAGGCCACGAGGTCGTCGGCGAGCTTGCGCTTGTGGGCGACGCACCCGCACTCCGCCGTGCGGCAGCACCGGTCCCACTCGGCGATCTCGCCGGCGTCGGCGATGAGCTTGTGGACCTGGTGCAGCGGGCAGATGTCGGGGTCGCCCGGGTCCGTCTTGAGCTTGCGGGCCGGGTCGGTCATGAAGCTCATGACCTTGGCGCGCAGCTCGTCTTCCGGGTCGGAGATGAAGATCGAGTTGCCGTAGCTCTTCGACATCTTGCGGCCGTCGGTGCCGGGGACGCGCGCGCCCTCGGTCGCGATGATGGCCTGCGGCTCCACGAGGAAGTCGCCGTAGGTGTTGTTGAAGCGGCGCACGATCTCGCGGGTCAGCTCGAGGTGCGGCAGCTGGTCCTCTCCCACCGGGACCGCGTCGGCGAGCACGATGGCGATGTCGGCGGCCTGCAGCGCCGGGTAGAGGAAGAACCCGACGTTGCCGAGGTCCTTGGTGGTGATCTGGGCGCGTTGCTCCTTGTAGCTCGGGGTGCGCTCGAGCCACGGCATCGGAAGCACCATGCTGAAGAACAGCATGAGCTCGGCGACCTCGGGAACGTCGCTCTGGCGATAGATCGTGCACTTCTCGGGATCGAGTCCCGCGGCACACCAATCGAGCACCATCTCTTCGGTGAACAGGCCCACGTTGCTCGGGTCCTGCCAGTCGCTCGTGAGCGCGTGGAAGTCCGCGATGAAGTAGTAGGCGTCGTAATCGTGCTGCATCTGCAGCATGTTCTGGAGGTTGCCGAACCAGTGTCCCAGGTGGAGCTTGCCGGTGGGACGGTAGCCGGTGAGCGTACGCTTCTTGGTCACGCGCGGAGATCCCCTC
>CAZCRB010000137.1:0-4131 GCA_964500985.1 uncultured Eubacteriales bacterium | reverse complement strand
GGCCCGTGGTGGGCGACCCGTTGCCGCCCCTCCGTCACAAGGTTTATCGGCGGTGAGAGAGCGACCTTTAGAGAATTCTTAGGAAATTGTCGCAACGGTGACAGGGGTCACCAAAACGCAGACGAGGACGGCCCCTTTACGGGCGGCCGCCCTCGTGAACCAGTGCGTGAGGTGCTACTTGACCAGGGTGATGACTTGGAACATCGGCAGGTACAGTGCGACGACCATGCCGCCGACGACCACGCCGAGTGTGGCCATCATCAGCGGCTCGATAAGCGACGTCAGGCCATCGACCGCGGTCGCGACCTCCTCGTCGTAGAAGTCGGCGATCTTGTTGAGCATCGCGTCGAGCGCACCGGTCTCCTCGCCGACCGCGATCATCTGCACCAGCATCGAGGGGAACACCTTGCTCTCCGAGAGCGGCTTGGCGATCGTCTCGCCTTCCTTGATGGCGTTGCGCGCCTTCTTGACGGCCTGAGAGACGACCTCGTTGCCCGCCGTGTCGGCGACGATGTCGAGCGCCGACAGGATAGGCACACCGGCTGACACGAGCGTGCCGAAGGTGCGCGTGAACTTGGCGAGCGCGATCTTGCGCGTCATCGAGCCGAAGATCGGCATGTTGAGCTTGGCCGCGTCCCAGATGAGCATGCCAGGACCTTTGGACCACCACTTGAACCCGAATATGGCCCCCGCGATGGCGATGACGGTGACGATGCCCCCCGGTCCCGCGACGAAGTGGGAGGCGTCGACTAGCAGCTGGGTCATGAACGGCAGCTCGCCGCCCATGTCCGAGAACATCTTCTCGAACGTCGGTACGACGAAGACCATCATGGCCGCGAGAATGCCGACGACCATCACGCCCATCGCGACCGGGTAGGTCATGGCCGACTTGATCTTGCCCTTGAGCGCCTGCTCCTGCTCGAAGTGATCGGCGATACGGTTGAGCACCTCGTCGAGCACACCACCGGTCTCACCTGCGCGGACCATGTTGACGAAGATCGGCGGGAACACCTTGGGGTGCTTTGCGAGCGCGTCGGAGAGCGACTGGCCGGCCTCAACGTCTTTGGCCAGCTGGTTGATGACGTTGCGCAGGTAGGTGTTGTCGGTCTGGCCGCCGAGGATCGTGAGGCACTTGGTCAGCGAAAGACCGGCGTTGATCATCGTGGAGAACTGGCGCGCGAAGACCGTGACGTCCTTGGTCTTGATGCCGGTACCGAAGGTGATGCTGTTGAGCGAGGCCACGCCACCCTGCTGATTGAGGTCCAGGATGATGTAGCCCATCTGCGTGAGCTTTGCTTGGACCGCATCTTTGCTGTCGCCCTCGAGCTTGCCGGTGGCGACCTTGCCGGCCTTGTCGCGGACGGTATAGACGAACGTAGCCATGACTCTCTCCTTGGTGGTTCACACCGCGCATCTAGACGATGACGCGCACGATCTCTTCTATCGAGGTCTGACCCATGCGTACTTTCTCGAGGCCGTCCTGCCGCAGCGTCAGCATTCCCTGCTCGATCGCGACACGCTTGATGTCCTCGCCGGTGGCCTCCTCGACACACATGCGGCTGATCTCCTCGCTCATGAGGAGCACCTCGTGTACGCCGATACGGCCCCGGTAGCCGGTCCCGCCACACTTCTTGCAGCCGACGGCCCGGTAGACGACCTCGGGTAGGTTATCGGCACGATAGCCCGCTTCGATGAGCACCTCGGTCTTGGGCCGCCACTCCTGTTTGCAGTCGGGGCACAGCTTGCGCGCGAGCCGCTGCGCGAGGATGCAGTCGACCGCCGAGGACACGAGGAACGGCTCGATGCCCATCTCGATGAGGCGGGTTACCGCGCTCGAGGCATCGTTGGTGTGCAACGTCGAAAGCACCAGGTGGCCGGTCAGCGCGGACTCGATGGCGATCTGCCCGGTCTCCTGGTCACGAATCTCACCGACCAAGATGACGTCGGGTGAACAGCGCAGGAACGAGCGCAGCGCCTTGGCGAAGGTCAGGCCGGCCTTGTGGTTGATCTGACACTGGTTCACGCCGGGAAGCCGGTACTCGACGGGGTCCTCGGCGGTGATGATGTGCCGACCGGGGTCGTTGAGCACGTTGATCGCCGCGTACAGCGACGTCGACTTGCCCGAACCCGTCGGGCCCGTCACGAGGATGGCGCCGTACGGCTTGGTGAACGAGGACTCGAACCGTTCCAGCGACGACGGCAAGAAGCCCAGATCCGACAGACGCAGCAGGATCGAGTCCTTGCGCAGGATACGAAGAACGATCCGCTCGCCGTAGACGGTCGGCAGCGTCGAGACGCGGAAGTCCATCTTGTGCGTGCCTATGGTGACCGCGCAGTGGCCGTCTTGCGGGCGGCGCGAGTCGGCGATGTCCATCTCGGCCATGATCTTGAAGCGCGACGTCATGGCCTGCTGGATCGACTTGGGGCTGCGCATGATCTCGATGAGCACACCGTCGACCCGGAAGCGGACTCGCAGATCGTTCTCTTGGGGCTCGATGTGGATGTCGGACGCGCGGTCCGTGACGGCTTTCTGGATGATGAAGTTGACGAGCTTGACCGCGGGAGCCTCCGATCCGACCTCGGTCAGCTCGGCGAGCTCGTCGTTGGAGATGTCCTCGGTGCCGACGAACTGATCGTCATCGGTCTGCTCGGCGACCTTGTAGAACTCCTGGATGGCGGACGCGATATCGTCCTTGGTCGAGATCGCGGGCTTGATCTCGTGTCCGGTGATGATGCGGAGGTCGTCGAGCGCGAGCACGTTCTGGGGATCGGCCATCGCGACGACGAGCGTCTGGCCGTCGAGCGACACCGGCATCAGCATGTAGCGCTCGGCCAGCTCGCGCGGCACCGATGCGACCGCGGCCGGCTCCGGCATGCGCTCGGAGAAGTCGATGTACTCGATGCCGATCTGCTTGGCCATGACCGACAGGATCGCGCCCTGCGTGGCATAGCCCAGATCGACGAGGACGCGCCCCAGGGGGCTGCCGGTCGCCCGGTGCACCTCGAGTGCGTCGTTGAGCTGCCTGTCGGTGATGATGCCGGCCCGCATCAGGAGTTGACCGAGCCGCTGTCCTGCTTCCGCCACCTACGACCTCATCTACGAATGCGGAGTATGCCGCGGCCTCTCCCCCACCAGACCGTTCCAGCGTGGGGTCATTCTACCGCGAACGCCCGCGGGGGCGTACAGAGGTTATCGGGAGCGAGGCGACGAGGCTTTAAGGTCTGCGAACAACACATCGGCGTACTTGCGGAAGCGATCGTAGGTCGCCGTTCCCGCCTTGACGCCAACGCGGTTCTCGCCGAACCACATCTCAACCGGGGCCGCCATGACCAGATCCGGCACGTCGGGCACTTCGCGAGTCGAGCCAGCTGTGGCCTGCGATGAGGCGACCGCGTCAGCGACCTGTGGCACGTAGGGCGCGCTGTCCGGTGACAACCTGACCTGCGCGCGCGGACGCGCGGGCCGCGGCGGCTGGGCCTCAACGACCGGCACTGACGGGGCGACCGGCACCGGCGGCTCGAGCGAGCCCACCTGGACCGCAGGGCGCGCCGGCGGCTCCTCGGGCGACCAAGCGACCGAGTCGACGAGCGGTGCGGGCTCAAGCGCGGGGTCGGGCGCTGGCGCCGTTGCCGGTTCGGGTGTAGGTGCGGGTGCAGGTGCAGGTGCGGGTGCGGGTTCGGACTCAGGGGTCGGCACAGGTGCCGGTGCTGGCGCGGGCTCGGGCTCGGGGGTCGGTGCGACGGCGCTCTGGTCGCGGAGCAGGTCCTGCCAGAAGCCGTCCCCTGATGCGAGCAGCGCGTCCGTGAGCTCCACGGGCTCGGGTACGGGCCCGGGTGCAGGCGCGGGTGCGGGTGCGGGCTCCGTTGGCGGTGCGGGCGCGGGCTCCAGTGCCGGTGCGGGTGCGGGCTCCAGTGCCGGTGCGGGTGCGGGTGCGGCTGACGGCACGGCCGCCGGTGCCGGGGCCGCGGTCGGCGCGGCGGAAACGACCGGCGCAGCCGGCACCGGCTCAAACCGCGTCGTCGGCATGAGCGCGGCGAGCTCGAGATCGAAGTCCTCTTCGATCGCAGGCGCCGTTTCCGCCTCGAGGAATGCGTCCGGCATGACGGTCGGCACGGCGGGGAACTCGGGCG
>CAZCRB010000136.1:0-4161 GCA_964500985.1 uncultured Eubacteriales bacterium | reverse complement strand
GGCGATGTGCCCGGCGACCGCGGTCGCGGCAGCCACCGCGGGCGAGCTCAGGTAGACCTCGCTGGTGGGGTCACCCATGCGGCCGACGAAGTTGCGGTTGGTCGTGGCGACCGCGCGCTCCCCCGCCGCCAAGATGCCCATGTGGCCGCCAAGGCACGGACCGCACGTCGGCGTGGAGACCGCTGCGTTCGCGTCGAGGAAGATGTCGAAGAGTCCCTCGTGCATGGCCTGGCGGTAGATCTCCTGGGTCGCCGGGATGATGATGAGCCGGATGTTCTCGTGGACCTTGCGGCCCTTGAGCACCTGGGCGGCGATGCGCAGGTCCTCGATGCGGCCGTTGGTGCAGCTGCCGATGACGACCTGGTCGACCCAGACGTCGCGGCTCTCGGCGGCCGTGCGGGTGTTGCTGGGCAGGTGCGGGAACGAGACGGTCGGCTCGATGGTCGAGGCGTCGATCTCGTAGACCTTGGCGTAGACGGCGTCGTCGTCGGAGTGGTACTCGACCCAGGGACGCTCCGCGCGACCGGTGACGTACGTACGCGTGGTGTCGTCGACGGCGATGATGCCGGACTTGCCGCCGGCCTCGATCGCCATGTTGCAGATCGTCATGCGGTCGTCCATGCCCATGGCGTCGATCGTCGAGCCGCAGAACTCCATGGACTGGTACAGCGCGCCATCCACGCCGATCATGCCGATGATGTGCAGGATGACATCTTTGCCTGAGACCCAAGGCTTAAGGTCACCCTCAACCTTAAACTTGATGGACTCCGGCACCTTGAACCACGCCTCGCCCGTCGCGTAGCCGGCGGCGGCATCAGTGGAGCCCACACCGGTCGCGAACGCGCCGAGCGCGCCGTACGTGCAGGTGTGCGAGTCCGAGCCGATGATCACGTCGCCGGGTCCCACGACGCCCTGCTCGGGAAGCAGCGCGTGCTCGACGCCCATGCAGCCGATCTCGTAGTAGTGCGTGATGCCCTGCTCGCGCGCGAAGTCGCGCACCATCTTGGCCTGCTCGGCGGACTTGATGTCCTTGTTGGGCGTGTAGTGGTCGGGCACGAGCGCGATGCGCGTCGGGTCCCACACCTTGGCCACGCCGGTCTTCTTGAACTCCTTGATGGCGATGGGCGCCGTGACGTCGTTGGAGAGCACGATGTCGAGCTTGCAGTTGATGAGCTGGCCCGGCACGACCTCGTCGAGGCCGGCGTGTGCAGCGAGGATCTTCTCGGTGATGGTCATGGGGCGAGGCATAGCTCTCGGCTCCTTATTCGCGGGCAGGCGCCCGAGCGGTCACGAGGTATCCGCCGATTATAGCGAAACCCGCGGCAAGCGAGCACGCGCGACTCTCACACGCCACCAACCGCTATTTGGTAGTGTGCGAAACGAGAAACGGAGGCCTTCTGTGTCCAACGGACCCATCACAAAGACGCGCGCGCTGCTCCGGGACCGGCCGTGGGGAACCGCCGTCGCCCTGCTGATGGGCGCCTACGCGCTCACGATCCTGTTCGATGCGTGGCTCGCCGACGACGCCTACATCACGTTCCGCGTCGTCGACAACCTCATCCACGGATTCGGCCCCGTCTACAACGTCGGCGAGCGGGTGCAGGCCTACACCAACCCGCTGATGATGTTGGTGGTCTCCGCGTTCGCCGTCGTGACCCGCGAGGTCTACTTCACCTCGCTCGCGGTGTGTGTGGCCAGCTCGCTGGCCGCGATGTGGGTCCTGGCGTTCAAAGTCGCACGCTCGCGCACGGTCGCGGTCGCGGCGATGCTCGTGCTCGTCTTCTCCAGCTCGTTCATCTCGTACTCCACCTCCGGGCTGGAGAACTGCCTGATCTTCCTGCTCAGCGCGCTGTTCTTCTGGGTCTACGCGGACAGCGAGCGCTACTCCGACAAGAGCCTGCTGCTGCTGACGCTGCTGTTCTCGCTCTCGCTGGTCAACCGCATGGACACCGCGCTGCTCCTGTTCCCGCCGCTGTGTTTCGCGTACTGGCGACACGACGGCGTCAAGGTGGGGCGGATGGTCGGCGTGGCACTCCTCGGGCTTCTGCCGTTCATCGCGTGGGAGGCGTTCGCGGTGATCTACTACGGCTTCCCGTTTCCCAACACGGCCTACGCCAAGCTCAACACCGGCGTTCCCGCGGCCGAGTACGTCACGCGCGGCATCTGGTACCTGCGGATGACGTTCTGGCAGGACCCGGTGGTGGTGATCGGCACCCTTGCCGGCGCGGTGCTCGTGCTGTTCGATCGCCGGATGAGGACCGCGCTGCCCGCGATCGGCGTGTTGCTCTACCTCGCCTACGTGGTCAAGATCGGCGGCGACTTCATGCGCGGGCGCATGCTCACCGCGCCGCTGTTCGTGATCATGCTTGTGATCGTCTCGATCGAGCCCGAGCGGTGGGAGCGCCTCAAGCTCAAGCCGCGCGACCTGGTCGTCGGCGCGCTCGCGGTGCTGCTCGTCGGCGTCCTCGGCACATCGTTTTACGAGGGGATGTCGTGGGAGGGCTATAACCCGTACGGCATCCTCAACGACAAGCGCCTGTACTACCAGGACACCAACCTCGCCATGAACCTCCGCTTCGCCAAACGGGGACAGTCGGTGCGCGCCCAGGAGGGTCTCGCCTACCGCGACGCGGGCGAGTCGCCCGTGGTGAATCCGGGAATCGGACTACGTGGCTTCTACGCCGGCCCGACCATCCACATTCTCGACCCACTGGCGCTCAGTGATGCGCTGCTCGCGCGGCTCCCTGCGATCGAGAACCCCGAATGGCGCGTCGGGCACCTGTGGCGCTACATCCCCGACGGCTACCGCGAGTCGATCGCGAGCGGACGCAACTCGATCCGGGACCCGCAACTCGCCCGCTACTACGACCGGCTGCGGCTCGTCACCTCTGGGCCTTTGTGGAGCGCGGCGCGATGGCGCGCGATCATCGGGCTGAACACGGGTGCGTACGACAACCTCATCGACCGCGACCACTACCGGTTCGAGGTCTCACCCCAGTACGACTTCGAGACGTTCGAGCCTATCGAACAGTAAGCGCCCTCAGGCGCCGATCGAGCGGAAGAACGCGACCAGTCGCGCGGCTGCGCGGTCCCACGCCCACTCGGTACGAGCATGCTCGGCTGCCGCCTCGGACATCCGTGCGTAGGCCTGCTCGTCGAGCGAGAACGCCGTCGAGAGCCGCGCGGCAAGCGCTGACACGTCGCCGGGCGGGCACAGGAAGCCGGTCTGAGCGTCGAGGACCTGGTCGGCGACCCCGCCGACGGCCGAGGCGATCGCGGGCACGCCGAACGCCGACGCGAGCGGGATGACACCCGACTGCGTGCCGGATCGATACGGCAGCACCACGAACCGCGCCGCGGCCACCAGCGAGGCTATCTCGGTCTGCGTGAGCCAGTGGTTGACCACCACGACGTCGCGACCTGCCAGCGCGTCGATGAGCTCCCGCTCCCGCGCCGAGAACTCACCGGAGCCGGCGACGACCAATGGCGGTGCCTCGTGTTCAGGGAGGGCGGTGTACGCCTTGAGCAGCACCTCAACGCCCTTGTAATGCTGGATGCGACCCACGAAGAGCGCGTAGCGCCCCGCGAGCGGTGCCGCCGCCTCGAGCCCCGCGACCTCGTCGAGCGGACGCGCCGCTTCGAGCAGGTCGTCGAAGACTCCGTGCTCGATGATGGTCACGGTGGCGGGCTCGAGTTTGAGCCGCTCGACGAACGCATCGCGCATCGGCCGGTTGAGCAGCACATAGCCGTCGACCCTGAGCCGGTTCGCGGCGTCGAACAGGCGGTGCAACAGCGAGTTCTCGCCCGAGTGAAGCTCGGGATCGTGCACCGTCAGGACGATCTTGGGATGTCCGGGCACGAGCAGGTCGAGGACCGGCTTCCAGGCGTGCCCGCCGGGATAGTAGACGACGTCGGGCGCGAACTGCGCCGCGAACCGTCGGATGCGCGCGAACGTGGGGATGCGCAGGTACGACAGCACCATGCCGCCGAGCCCGTCGAACGTGTCCACCTCCAGGTGCGGCGCGTCGACCTCCCGCCACTGTTCCCGGTTCTCCGCGGCCGAAGACGAGATGACCGCCACGTCGCACTCGCCGCACAACGCGCGCGCCATCAGCCGCCCGTACTGCGTCACGCCGCCACGCCTTCCCAGCGAGACGACCA
>CAZCRB010000135.1:0-4266 GCA_964500985.1 uncultured Eubacteriales bacterium | reverse complement strand
CGCGAAGCCGCGCAGCTTGCGGTCGAACAGCGGCGCGGCGGCGCGCAGCGAGGCGGTCGCGAAGTCGGGCAGGCAGCCGGCGAGGTCGGTGTAAGTAACGCCGCGCGTGTAGGTCGCCGGCACCGAGCCCGGCGCGCTCGAGGGCTGCCCGCGCAGGAAGTCGCCGAGCAGCTGCGCCGGCGCGCGAAAGTCGCGTCCGCCGAGCTCGTAGGCCGCGCGCTCCCACCGGCGCTGGAAGTCGACACCCGCGAGCGGGTGCGCGCCGCCAAAGTCGGCCGGCACCACGTTGACGAGGAACGCGGCGTTAGCGTTGTGGCCCTCACGCGCGAAGCGGCTCATGCCGTTGGTGACCACGCCGCCGTCCTCGCTCGCAGCCGCCACGACCCAGCCTCCCGGGCACATGCAGAACGTGTACACGCCGCGGCCGTCGGGCAGGTGGCAGGCGAGCTTGTAGTCCGCGGCACCGAGCGCGGGGTGCTCGGCAGCCGAGCCGTACTGCGAGCGGTCGATCATCCGCTGGTCGTGCTCGATGCGCACGCCGATCGAGAACGGCTTGTGCGCGAGCGTGGCGCCTCGCCGCTCGAGCAGCTCGAAGACGTCGCGCGCGCTGTGGCCGGTGGCGAGCACGAGGGCCTCGCACGCGATCTCGTCGCGACCGTCAGGCCCCTCGATGACGACGGCGCGCAGCTCGCGCTCGTCGGTGAGCACGAGGTCGACCAGTCGCGTCGAGAAGCGGACCTCGCCCCCGAGCTCGATGATCTGTTCGCGCAGGCGCCGCACCGCGCTCACGAGCTTGTCGGTGCCGATGTGCGGCTTCGCTTGCCACTCGATCTCCTCGGGAGCACCGGCCAGCACGAGCGTGCGCATGACGCCCTTGCTGCGCGGGTCCTTGGTGTTGGTGTTGAGCTTGCCGTCGCTGAACGTGCCCGCGCCGCCCTCGCCGAACTGGATGTTGCATTCCGGGTCGAGCACGCCTTCGCGCTCGAAGGCCGCCACCGCGCGGATGCGGCCGTCGACGGCCTGTCCGCGCTCGAGCACGATCGGCCGGGCGCCCGCCTGCGCGAGGTGCAGCGCGGCGAACAGGCCCGCCGGCCCGGTCCCGACGACGACGGGTCGGGCAGCGGGGGGCGTCGCGAGCCGCGCCGGAGCCGTGTCGACGGGAGCTTTGGCGAGCACGACCGCGTCGTCGGCGATCCGGGCCACAGCCGCCGCCTCCTCGTCCGCACCGCCGACCAGGGTGACGCCGAGCGTGGCGACGAAGTGGACGTTGCTCTTGCGCCGGGCGTCGACCGAGCGCCTGAGCAGGCGCACCTCGGCGATCCGGGCCGCATCGAGGCGCAGCCGCTTTGACGCGGCGGCATGCAACGGGTCGCGCGCGCCGACAAGCCCGGCGGAGAGCGGCAGCTCGATGTTGCGCAGTTCAATCACCGAGCGGCTCCTCTGGCGCGGTTCGGTCGGGCTGTGCGCGCCCGATCCTGCCCGGGCGCGCGCTGAGGTTCAGCGATCGTCACAGCCCAATCTAGCACTCACGCGCCGAGCGTCAGGCGACTCTGACCGCTTTGGCGGCACGTCGGTCGCGCAGGCCGCAGTACAGGTCGCCGCCGAGCACCGCCAACGCACCCGCCAGGGAGAACGGCACCATGAAGATGCCGGCCTCGCCAAGCTCGGTCCCGCCGATCGCACCCAGTACCGGCAGCGCGATCACCGCGATCGCGATGACGACCGCGAGCGCGATCCAGCGCAGGGTGTCGAGCCGCGTGTGTTCCCGTGCGCCGCGCGTGTCGCGGATCGCATCGATGATCGGCATCAGAAGCAGCGCGGCGACCGCGACGGCGAGGAAGCCGATCGCGAGCCACGGAGGGCCGTCGCTCCCGATCGGGATCCTGCTGATCAGGTACGCGAGTCCGCCGAACACCGCAAAGGCGAACGGCGCCCCCACCACGACACCGACCCCCATGAACAGCCCGACCATCGGAGTGAGCGCACGACCGTGAAGCCGCCACGCCAGCACGGCCCCGGCGCCGACCGCAACGAGCGACAGCAGCAGCGAGCCGCCCTGGATGGCGAGCGCGCCCGCCGTCGCCGTCACCGTGTCCTGGTCGAGCGCACCGGTCGCCGCGTTGATGCCGATGAGTACGACACTGCCCACGATCGTGAACGCGGCCGCGAACAAGAACGCATCGGCCGCCAGCAGAACGCGCTTCATGGCACCTGACTCCTCGTGCTCAGTTGCCATCGTGACCACCGTCCTCTCACGGGACGAGGGGTGCCCGCACACCCGATCTTCCGCCCCGTATAGGACTTATGTTCCGTGATACGGCCCGATCGCGTCCGCCACTCGGCGAACGGCGCTAGCGGGCAGATGCCCCGCTCGCCCGCCCGGCGGCCACGCGCGCCGCGCTGCCGCCGGCGACGAGTCCCGATGCCCAGGCCCAGTGCAGGTTGAAGCCGCCGCACCGGCCGTCGACGTCGAGGACCTCGCCGGCGGCGAAGACCCCCGGCGCGAGTCGCGACTCGAGCGTCACCGGATCGAACTCGGCGACCGGTGCGCCGCCCCGCGTGACCTGCGCCTGCTTGGCGTCGGGCCCGCCGGTCACCTCGAGTCTGAAGTCCTTGAGGAGTGCGGCCAGTTCTCCGGCGGGCAGCTCGGCGCCCGGCGTCGCCCCGTTGAGCCCAGCCGCTGCGAGGACGACGAGGCCGACCGCGTGGTGCAGCATGCCGTCGAAGAACGTCTCGGCGGTTCTGTGGCCGAGCGTCTCGCCGCGCCGCGTCAGGGTCGCCTCCAGCTCAGCGAGAGCGGCGTCCGGGAAGAAGTCGATCGACAGCACTCGCCCGCGGTCGAGGGAGCGCGACAGGTCGAAGACCATGATGCCGCTCACGCCGTAGTCTCTGAACAGCAGCTCGCCGCGCTCGGTGGCGACCGCCTCGCCCGCTTCATCGAGCAGCGACGCGGCGCAGCGCACCCGGATGCCGGAGAGCCGGCGCACCCAGCGGGGGTCGGTCTTGATCGGGCCGAGCACCGGTGTCGTTGCCACGCGTCCGTGACCCAGCGTGGCGAGCAACGCACTCCCACCGCCGGTGGCCACGAGCACCGCGTCGGCGACCACCCGCGCGCCATCGGCCGAGAAGACCTCGACGGAGTCTGCGCCGACAGGGACTGCGCCCCCGTCCTCACCGCGCGACACCGAGACGCGCGCGACCTCGAAGTCGCAGCGCTCCTCCACGCCCAGGCGCGCGCACTCGAGACGCAGCACGTCGAGGACGGAGTTGGCGACGTTGGTCGCCGGATAGATGCGTCCCTCGTCATCGGCGTAGGTGAGCAGCCCGAGTTCGGCGAAGAACGCGCGGATGTCATCGCAGGTGTGGGCGCGCAGAACCGGCTCGACGAACTCCGGCTGGTTGTAGGCATCGGGCGCGGCGTCCGCGTTGTCCAGGTTGCAGCGGCCGTTGCCGCTGGCGAGTATCTTGCGGCCCACGCGCGCTCCGGCCTCGAGCACCGTCACCGTGGCGCCTTGTCGCGCGGCGGCGATGGCGGCCGTCAACCCCGCCGCGCCACCGCCGATGACAAGCACTCTGGGCTGACCCATGAAGACGCTCTCCCCTTCAGCGACGGCGCATCAACACGCCCGGCGCTCACGAGCGGCCCGCACTGCAGACCGTCCACGAGTCACCGGGGCGTGTACATGATTGCAGGAAATCGCATCTCTGCGGGAACTCGGAGCGGTCGCACCGTCGAAGCCCGACTCGCGGGCCGTCGGCTCACGCCTCGTCGTAGGCCCGCTGCAGGTCGGCGATCACGATCTTCTTCATCTTGAGCATGGCGTTGGTGGCGGCCAGCGCCTTGGCCCTGTCGGGGCTCGAGAGAAGCTCCCCCATCTGGCGCGGGACGATCTGCCACGAGAGGCCGAAGCGGTCCTTGACCCACCCGCACTGCTCGGCCTCCGGCACGGCGGAGAGAAGCTCCCAGAAGTGGTCGACCTCGGCCTGGTCCTCGCACTCGATGTAGAACGACACGGACTCGTTGAACGTGAAGATGGGGCCGCCGTCCAGGGCCATGAAGCGCTGGCCGTCGAGCTCGAAGATCGCGGTGAGCACCTTGCCCTGCATCTGCTCGGCACCGGGGACCTCCATGCCCGGCTCGTAGCGCTGCATGCTGATGAGCCGGGACTCCTGACGGCGATGCGGCGAGCCGTTGAAGGCGGCGATGTAGTAGTCGATCGCCTCCTCGCAGTTCTGGTCGAACCACAGCGACGGCACGATCTTGGG
>CAZCRB010000134.1:0-4291 GCA_964500985.1 uncultured Eubacteriales bacterium | reverse complement strand
CCGCAGATCGGGCGCTTGGCCTCGCAGATCGCCCGACCGTGCGAGATCATCTCGTAGTTGACGCGGTACCAGCGCTCGCGGGGGAAGCAGGCGCACAGGTCGCCCTCGACCTTGTTGGGGTCCTTGGCGGTCGAGATCCCAAAGCGGTGGGCGAGGCGGAACACGTGCGTGTCCACGGCGATGCCCTCGACGATCCCGTAGGCGCTGCCCAGCACGATGTTGGCGGTCTTGCGCGCCACGCCGGGCAGGCTCACCAGCTCGTCCATCGTGCGGGGCACCTCGCCGCCGAACTCGCTCACCAACAGCTGCGAGCA
Source organism: uncultured Eubacteriales bacterium (assembly GCA_964500985.1). Taxonomy (GTDB): domain Bacteria; phylum Actinomycetota; class Coriobacteriia; order Anaerosomatales; family PHET01; genus CAZCRB01. Next base: position 3,977 of record CAZCRB010000134.1, on the reverse strand, counting down.
CGCGATGATGTTCTTGGCCTTGTTGCGGAAGAACCCGAGCGAGTGCACGAGCTCCTCGACGTGCGCGGTGGGCGCCGCCGCCAGATCGACGGGTGTCGGGTACGCCGCGAACAGCGCGGGCGTCGCCTTGTTCACGCTGTCGTCGGTGGTCTGCGCGCTCAAGATGACCGCGATGAGCAGCTCGAAGGCGTTGGTGAAGTGCAGCGCCGGCTTGGGGTCGGCGTAGTGCTCCTCCAGCCGCCGGGCGATCTCGGCGCACCGCGCGAGCTGCTCCTCGTCACAGCACGTGGTGGGCTTGGCGAGCTGGGACTTGGCGGCCATGCGGGCTCCTTGGGATAGGCGCTGAAGCGTCGGTGATGAGGATACCCGTGCGGACGCGCTCTCGGCACCGACGCGGCCGTCTCAGGTGGCGAGCTCGCTCAGCACCGCACGGATGAACCGCGCGGCCTCCACCACCAGCGCGGGGTCCACCAGCTCCGGGACGTCTTTGGGGGTGTGCGCCACCTCGGCGGCGATCGAGAACAGGTCGCTCGAGGTGATCGCCATCGCCGGCACGCCGCGCATCGCGAAGACCATGTGGTCGCTCATCGGCCACTCGGGGCCCTGGTCCACCGATTCGAAGCGCTCGGCCACGCCGATGACGCTGTCTCGCAGGGCTTCCGGGCAGCTATAGAACGAGATCGCGGTCTGGGAGCCGCGGCTCCCCACCGCATCGATGTTGATCGCGAGCGTCACGTCACCGAGTTCCTCGCCGTGGCGCCCGAGGTAGGCCATCTCGCCGTAGGCCGCGAAGTTGTCCTCGCCGTTGAAGGGCACGAGCTCGACGGCGGGCAGACGCGGGTCGCCGCCGTCGCTCGCGAGCAGGTCCGCGAGCGCAAGCAGCACGGCGACCCCCGCGGCGTTGTCGAGCGCGCCGGGCGTGCCGTGCCGGCTGTCGATGTGCGCGCTCACGAGCACGCGGCCGGGCGCGGCGCCGTCACCGCCGCCCCACCGCGCCACCAGCTGCTCGCCGCTCGCCGCGACCTGGCGCGAGTCGATGCGCACGCGCACGACCTCGCCCGCGTGCGCGAGCAGTCCGGCGCCCTGCGTGTCGAGCAGGTACGCGGACGGGTGGCCCAGGTCGGCGTCCTCGAACAGCGGGAAGGGGCGCAGCGCCGCGGCCATCGGCGTGCGGTCGGTCGCCGCGATCACCGCGGCGGGGCGCGCCGCGTCGAGCGCCGCGAGCACGCGTGCGTGTGCCTCCATCGCGTAGAACGGATAGTTGCGGGGGGTGAGCTGCTCGGCGGCGATGTCGCCGTGGAGCAGCACGATGGCGCCGGGCTGCTCGAGTGCCTCGAGCTCCTCGACGCTGGACACCGGCGTGAGCGGCGCCTCGCCGGCAAACGGCGGCGAGTACGGCCCCACGTGCAGGTGGACGCGCTCGCCGGCCACGTCGATGGACGCGCCCGCATACTCCCAGTCCACGCAGTCGAACCCGATCCGTTCCACCGAGAAACCCGCCGCTTCGACCTCGCGGGCGAACAGCTCGCAGGCCGCTGCATCCCCGGGGCCGCCCACGTGGCGGTCGGGATGCGTGAGGCACAGCTCGTCGAGCCAGCGGCCGACACGGGCGGCGAGTGCTTTGGTCATGCGGGTTCCTCTCGACGTGGCTTGACCCTCTGGGGCGGCGGGCATACTCTGACCGTCCCCCGCAACGGGCGGTCGCTCACGCGTCCTGCCTCCGTTTGCGGGCTTTCGTGCTGTTCGCGTGCTGTTAAGGAGCCGCCGTTCATGCTCATCGACCGTATCGCATCGTCGCTGCGTAGCGCCAAGGGATACGAGCTGACGCTCGATCTGCTCGGGCAGGGACGCGACGTCTCGCTCGGCACTCCCGGACTCGTGCGCCCCACGCTGGTGGCCGCGCTCTACGCCGCCGAGCCGCGCCCGATCCTCGTGGTCGTCTCCGGCTCGGAGGCCGCCGAGCGCTTCTGGCGCCAGACCGCCGCGTACCTGGGCCGCGACCGCGTGCTGCTCTACCCCGACCGCTCGGACCTGCCGTGGAGCGACGCGGCCCCCGACCACGCCGAGGTCGGCGCCCGCGCCCGCGCTCTGTACGCGCTCGACAAGAACCGCCGCGTCGTGGTCGTCGCCAGCGCGCGCTCGCTGCTGCGCGCGGTGCCGCCGCAGGGCAGCCAGGTCTTCGATCCGCTCCTGCTCGCCGCCGGCGCGACGCTCGATCTGGAGGCCGCGACGCTGCAGCTCGCGCGCATGGGCTACCAGCGTCTCGAGGCGGCCGATGAGCCCGGCACCTTCGCCGTGCGCGGCGGTACCCTCGACGTCTACCCGGCCGGTTCGCAGCACCCCGTGCGCGCCGAGCTCTTTGGCGACGAGGTCGAGACGCTCAAGCGCTTCATCCCGGGCACCGGCCAGACCATCGGTGACTCCGAGCCCGTCGAGGTCTATCCGGTCCGCGAGTTCGCGCTGTCCAAGCGCGGGGCCGATGCCGCCGAGAAGCAGCTCGGCGAGCGCGCGCTCAAGAACCCGGAGCTCGCGCACCATCTCGAGCTGATCCGCGAGGGCGTGCCGTTCAACGGCATGGAGCGCTACTTGCCGCTCGTCTACAAGCAGACCGCCGCCCCCACCGACTACGTGGGCAGCGACGTGCTCGTCTGCGTCGCCGAGCCCCGCTCGCTGTTCGACGATACGGTCCGCCGCCGCGAGGAGCTCGAGGCCGCCGCCAAAGCGGCCGACTTCCGCTCGGCGCTGCTCGGCCGTCCCGCCCTCGAGGGGCTGTACCTGTCGCCGGCGCAGCTCGACTTCGGCGCGCGCCAGCGCCTCACGCTGCTCTCGCTGCTGCGCGCCGGCGGCGCGGTGGACGCCGAGCTCGCAGCCCGTCGCCCCGAGGTCTCCGGCGGCGAGGAGCGCTTCGTCGGCGGCGTTCGCTCGCTGCTCTCCAGCGGCTACGCGGTCGCGATGGCGGTTCCGGACCGCCGCGCGCGCCGTCGCATCGGCGACACGCTCGTCGAGGCGGGCGTCGTGGTCACCGAGGAGCGCGACCATGCCGCACCGAGCGCCGAGGATGCCGCCGCCGGCGACACCGATGCGCTTGCGGCCGGCGCGGTCGACCTGAGCGACGTCGACGTGCCCGCCGGCTTCGTCATCGCCGACGCGCGCCTCGCGGTTGTCTCGGCAGACGACGTGTTCCCGCGCTCGATGCAGCGCAAGCGCCGGCGCGACGTCGACCCCACGCGCATCACGTTCGCGTTCGCGCCGGGCGACTACGTCGTGCACGCGACTCACGGTATCGCGCTGTTCAAGGAGGTCGTGCGCCAGGAGGTGCTCGGCTCCGAGCGCGACTACCTGCTGCTCGAGTACTCCAAGGGCGACCGCCTCTTCGTCCCGATGGAGCAGATCGACCGCATCACCAAGTACGTGGGCCCGGACGGCTCGGCACCCAAGGTCACGCGCCTGAATACCGCGGACTGGACCAAGGCGACCGGCAAGGCCCGCAAGGCCGCCCGCGAGCTCGCCTTCGACCTCGTCGACCTCTACGCGCGGCGCGCCACCGTCTCCGGCCACGCCTACGGCCCGGACACGACGTGGCAGGCCGAGATGGAGGCGATGTTCCCGTTCGAGGAGACGCCGGACCAGCTGGCCGCCATCGCCGACGTCAAGGCCGACATGGAGGCCGACTCGCCGATGGACCGCCTGATCTGCGGCGACGTGGGCTACGGCAAGACCGAGGTCGCGATCCGCGCCGCGTTCAAGGCCGCCCAGGACGGCAAGCAGGTCATGGTGCTCTGCCCGACCACGATCCTCGCCCAGCAGCACTACACGAACTTCACCGAGCGCTTCGCGCCCTTTGGCGTCAACGTCGAAGTCCTCTCGCGCTTCCGCAGCGACCAGCAGCAGAAGATGGCGCTCGAGGGCTTCGCGGCCGGCACGGTCGGGGTCCTCGTGGGGACGCATCGCCTGCTCTCGGCCGACGTCACCCCCAA
>CAZCRB010000133.1:0-4315 GCA_964500985.1 uncultured Eubacteriales bacterium | reverse complement strand
CTCGCGACTACCCCAGCATCGCCGGTATCGCTATCGCGAACCCGGTGACGAGCGAGGCCATCCACAGGCCCCACACGACGATGCTGAAGCGGTGGAAGTTGGCGAGCACGGACGGCTTGCCCTGGATGAGGGCGATCGTCGCCCACAGGGCATGAATCAGCATCAGCGCGATCGCGAGCACGCCCAAGATCCCGTGCACGTTGAACTTGAAGCCGCCAGCGAGCCCGCCCATCAGGGTGGTGGCCGTCGTGTCGGCGACGAGGCCGGCCCAGAACAGCGCGAGGTGCCACGGCTTGAGGGTGCCGGCCTTGCGCTCGGCGAAGACGGCGACGGTGTAGAGAACGGCGGCCGACAGGATCGTGACCACGGCGATGATCAGTTGAGGACTCATAGGGCTACTCCTTTGTCAGTACGGGTGTGGTAACGAAGACTTGAGAGAAGAAGGGCTCCGCCGATCGCCAGATAGACGACGGCGAGATCCGGTTTCGGCACAGCGGAGTGTCGCAACACGGTGCCGAGCGCGATCATCGCGGCCATGATCGCGTAGCTCTTGGGCGGCTGGAATCCGAACACGCACATCCGCTCGGGAGAGCACGCGAGCCGCGCGCGGTTGCGACCGGCCAGCCCACGGAACAGCAGCCGCCAGGCCAGCAGCCCGAGCGTGACGCCCAGCGCGCCGAGCACGAGCGCCGTGCGCGGTTCGGCGTCCGCGAGCCAACCGATGCCGAACGAGAGCAGCATGACCCCCACCGCGCCCCAGGTGGCCGAGGCGATCGCGGTCCGCACGCCGCGCGAAGCGACCGGCGTGAGGCGGCGGGCCATCACCGCTCACCCGCCTCTGCCGTGGGCAGCACCGGCCGCATGGCGACCCAGCCGTCACGGACGATCGATGCGCGCACCTCTTTGAGCCAGTCCAGTTCCGCCTGGGCAAGGCGCGCCACCTTGTCGAGGATCACGCGCTGAACGCCGCCCGCTTCCGGGCGCGCGCCGGCCTCGGAGACCGCGCGGCAGGCGTCTATCGCAAGCGCCCGCAGGTACTCCGCGCGCGCCGCCAGGACCGCGTCCTTCTCGGAGTCAGAGAGGACGTCGGTATAGGCCAGCATGCCGAACACGACGTCGAACTCCGAGTACGGCACCGAGCGCACCAGCACGTCCGAGCGCAGCATGCGAGCGAGCGCCGCGCGTCCGGAGCCGGTGATCGCGTACACCTTGCGGGCGGGCAGGTTGCCGTCCCGCTCCTCGGACACCGATACGAGGCCGTCGCGCTCGAGCTTTCGCAAGACGTAGTAGACGTGCTTCTTGGACAGATCGACCCACAGGTCGGAACGCGACGCGTAGAGCGTGCGCATGATCTCGTGGCCGTGCGTGGGACGCATGGACACTCGGCCGAGGATGAAGAGCTCCTTGGCACTTGCGTCTTCCATCGGGACACCTCACTTCACAGGTAGTACGATTCGTACCGTCGTAGACTAGCACGATTCGTACCACCTATGAAGCGAACCGCGAAAACGCTCTGCGCTAACCCGCGGCCGCCAGCTTCTGCAGCAACAGCGCCTGGGCCACGATCATCCGCTCTATCTCGTCGGGGTGGACGCTTTCGTTGGCGCCATGGATGTTGGCCTTGGCATCTTCGGCGCCGAGCAACACGAACTCGGCCCCGGGAGACGCCTTCATGAGCGTCTCGAGCAGCGGGATGGAACCACCGCTGCCGACCTCGGAGGGCGCGATACCGTACGCCGCCTCGAGTGCCGCCTTGGCCGCCGTGACCGCCGGACCTCCTGTCGGCGCCACAAACGCATCGGACGCCTTCACCGGCTTCACGTCGACCTGCACGCCCCACGGAGCGCTGGCGCGCAGGTGGTCCATCAACGCGGCGATCTCCGTCTCGGGATCGGCCCCGGGCGCTATGCGCAGCGCGACCTTGGCCCGGGCCACCGGGAGAAGCACGTTGCCCGCATCGGCGATGCACGGCACCCCGTCGATGCCGATGACGGTGGCGTTGGGCTGGCTCCACAGCATCGAGCCGATCGAGGCGTCGCCGTTGATCTCGACGCCGGGCAGCACGCCCGCCATCTCCCTCAGGAGCGGCTCGGGGTAGTCGGCCCCCGGCCAGTCGAACCGCTTGAGTCCCGGGACCACGGTGTTGCCGCGGTCATCCCACAGCGTGTTGAGCAGCCGGAGCAATGCGACGAACGCGTCAGGGACCGGCCCGCCAAAGACCCCCGAGTGCAGCGGGTGATCGATCGTGCGGACCTCGACGGTGCACTGGCAGTGGCCGCGAAGCATGGTGGTGAGCACGGGCTGGCCGCACTCGATGTTGCCCATGTCCGCCACGACCATGCAGTCGGCCTTGAACCGCTCGGGGTACTTCTCGACGAACGCCTCGAGGTGAGACAGCGTCTCCTCTTCGCCTTCGATGATGATCTTGACGCCCACGGGGGGCTTGCCGCCAAACACCCTCAGCGTCCCGGCATGTATCGCCGGCCCGCTCTTGTCGTCGGCGGCGCCTCGTCCGTACAGACGTCCGTCGTCCTTCATCGTGGGCGTCCACGGGTCCGTGTCCCATCCCTGGTCCATCGGCGCGGGCTGCACGTCGTAGTGCCCGTACAGCAGCACCGTCGGCGCGCCGGGAGGCGCGGGTATCTCGCCCCAGACGGCCGGATAGCCGCCGCCCTCGAGGTCGAGCTCCGCGACCTCGACGCCGGCGTTCTCGAACATCTGCATGACCTGCCGGCGAGCGGCGTGTACGGGCTCGGGCGGGTAGCCGGGAAACGCGCACGACGCGTGCGACACGAGGGTGGCCAACTCGTCCATGATCTCGGGCATGATCGCCTGCGCGGAGGCCTTGATCTGCGCTTCGTCCATCTGCGGGACTCCTGACTCCAAGGTTGCTTACACGAACTGTGCGATGATCAGACCGACCCCCACCGCGACGACGGTGCTGACGAGCAGCGGCAGCATGAACGAGTGGTTCACGACCGCCTTGCCGATCTTCGTCGTGCCCGTCTGGTCCACCGCCACCGCGGCGAGCTGGGTTCCGTTCGCCGGCAGGAACAAGACGCCCGAGAGTGCCTGCCACATGGCGATGATCGGCGCCACGACCGGGAAGATCGACAGGCCGATCGGGATGAGTGTGCGCGTGGTCGCGGACTGGCTCGTCGTCAGAGCCGCGAGGATGAAGATCGCAAGCGCGAACGACAGCGGGACCGCCGTGGCGAGGTTGCTGAGCAACGAGACGATCTGCTCGTTGTAGAACGCCACGAACGTGTCGGCGAGCCACGCGATACCGAACAGGGCGAGCACCGCGACGACGCCCGATCCGAACACCTGCTGCTTGGGGATCGAGCCGGGTTCGATCTTGGTCAGAAGCACGATCAACAGCGCGACGACGAACATGATGATCTGGATGATCGTCGTGGCCGAGACGGCCACCATGCCGCCCTCGCCGTCGGGGACCATCTGCTGGAACGCGGGAAACGCGGTCAGTACGACAAGGGCCACACCCGTGAGGAAGATGTAGGCGCTCAGCGCCGCGCCCTTGGGCAGCTCGGGAAGCGGCTCGTTCGCGTCCTTCGCCGACTTGGGTGCGGCGATCAGCCCGGCCTTGAGCTTCTCCTGATAGACCGGGTCGTCGGCGAGCTCCTTGCCGATCTTGTTCTGGACGAACGCCATGACGACGATCGCGACGAGCGCCGAGGGCACGGTGATCACGAGGATCTTGCCGAGCGAGAAGTTGTAGGGCGCCACGGCCACCAGTCCGATGAGCGCGGCCATGGCGGCCGACACGGGGCTGCACGTGATGCCGTATACGTTGGCGACCGTCGACGTCGCGAGCGGACGCTCGGGCCGGATGTTGTTGTCGTACGCCGTCTGGTAGATGACGGGGATCAGCGGAAAGAAGATGTTGGAAGTACCCGCGGCGACCGTGAAGACGAAGCTCACGAGAGGCGCGATGTAGTTCAGCTGCTTGGGATTGCGCTGGATGATCTTGGTCGCGACCTGCACGAGGAAGTCGATTCCTCCCGCCGCCTGCATCGCTCCGGCCGCGGTGATGACCGCGATGATGATGAGCATCGCGGAGATCGGCGGCTCACCGGGCGGCATGCCGAACAGGAACACGAGGACGCCCACGCCCGCCACGCCCCACAGGCCCAGGCCGAGCCCTCCCATGCGCACGCCGAGCACGATCGCGAGAACCACGACCGCGAGTTCCAGCCACACCAGCATCTCCACCAGCTCCTCCCCCTTGAAACGGCCCCGTTTGTCCCCTCACCGGACGAGCAGCAGCTGCCGGTCTCGGTGTATATGCCCCTCA
>CAZCRB010000132.1:0-4366 GCA_964500985.1 uncultured Eubacteriales bacterium | reverse complement strand
TCGGTCGTGCGATGGACCGGCAGCACCCGGCCGTGGGCGCCCTCGTCATCTTCGGGGAGCTTCTCGAAGAACGGGGACTTGATGCGCTTGAGTCCGTAGTCGAGCTCGACCTTGCCGGCGAACGCCACGCGCTCCCCCACGGCGAAGCGCTGCTGGATCCAGGGTGAGTTGAACCAGACGCCGAGCACGACACCGGTGCCGTCCACGAGAGCGACCTCCGTGACGGTGAAGCGCGGCTTTGGCGTCTTGACCCGGATCTCGTGAACGCGTCCCACGAGCGTCGCCTCGGTCCCGGGGCGTACGGCCGCCATCGTGGCGACCCGCTCGAGGTCGAGGTAGCGGAACGGGTAGTGGCGCACGAGATCGCCGATCGTCTCGATCCCGAGCTTCGCGAGCGCCTGCTGGCGCGAGGCGTCGACGAAACGCGCCTCCGAGACCGGCAGCGCGTGGCGCGCGAGCCGCTGCGCCCGGTCGACCGATGGCGTGGGGCCGGTCACCGGCGTATCCGTCACCCGATCGGGAAGTATCCGCAGCCCACGGCGCCCGGGCCCGCGTAGGTGCCGATGACCGCGCCGACGAGGCCGGTCGTTACGAGCTCGATGTCGGCTCCCGAGGCGTCGAGGTCGGCTCGCAGGTCCGCTTCCCACTCGGGGCTGCACGCGTGAAGGATCGCGAGACGCATCCGGCCGTTGGCACGGGCGTCTTCTGCGACGTGCGCGGCAAGCTCCGCGTAGGCCTTGCGCCGTCCCTTGACCTTCTTGAACGGCTCGATGATGCCGTCCGCGTTCATGTCGAGCACGGGCTTGATGTTGAGCAGTGAGGCTGCCAGACCGGTCGCTTTGCCCGCTCGGCCGCCCTTCACGAGGTAGTCGAGGGTGTCCAGGACGAAGTAGAGCCGCATCCGGTCGGAGACGTCTTGCGCCCGCGCGGCGACCGCGACCGCATCGGCGCCGGCATCGCGCGTCGCGCACGCCTCCCGGACGACGAGCCCGAGCGCCTGGGAGACCTTGCGGGTATCGACCACGTGGACCGGCACGGGAGAATCGGCCGCCGCCATGGTTGCGGACTCGAAGGTGCCCGACAGCGCCGCCGTCAGGTGGATCGACACGATGGCGTCGCACCCCTGCTCCGCCAGCTCGCGATACGTGGCGAGGAACTCCGCAGGTGAGGGCTGAGACGTCTTGGGCAGCACCGGCGAGCCGGCCAGCTTGCGGTAGAACTCCTGCGGGCTCAGGTCGACCCAGTCGAGGAAGGTCTCGTCGCCGAACAGGACCTTGAGCGGCACCATGCGGACGTCGAGGGCGGCGAGCTCGGCCGCGCTCAGGTCGCACGTGCTGTCAGTGACGATACCGACTCTGGGCACGACGGGCTCCGGATTCACTCGGCCGACAAGATCACGGGGTACAGCGGCTGGTCGCCACGCAAGGTCTCGATCTCGAGGTCGGGGAACTCTGAGGCGAGCCGCTGCTCGAGCGTGGCGACAGACGCGTCGTCGAACTCGGCCCCGGCCAGGATCGTGAGGGTGTCGGCGCCCTTGGCGAGGATGCGGGTCAGCTCGACGGCGACGGGGATGACCTCCTCGCCCACCGCCTCGATGTCCTCGTCGTCGATGATGCCGATGACCTGGCCGGCCTTGATCGCACCGGTCTTGCCGACCGCGTTCTTGACCGCGGTGGTCACCTCGCCGGTGTGGACCGCACCCGCGGCCTCGGTCATCGCCGCTGCGATCTCGTCGAGGGACGCATCCGGCTCGACGGCCAGCAAGGCCGAGAAGGCCTGCGGGACCGAGCGGGTCGGCACGACGGCGACGGGCACCTTGGCCACCGATGCGGCGGCGGTGGCCGCCATCTGGATGTTCTTGTTGTTGGGCAGGATCACGATCGCGTCGGCGTTGACGCGATCGACGGCCTCGAGCAAGTCCGACGTCGACGGGTTCATCGTCTGGCCGCCGCTGACGATCTGGTCGACGCCGAGCGAGCGCAGGATCTGGGCCATGCCCTCGCCGGCTGCCACGGCGACGAATCCGACGGGCTTGGCGGGGCCGCGGTCGATCTCCTCATGGAGATGCTCGTCTCGGACGGCCTGCTGGCGCCGCATGTTGTTGATGTGGACCTCGGCGACCTCGCCGATGCCGGTCATGTAGCCGAGCACCGTGCCGGGTTCATTGGTGTGCACGTGGACCTTGAACTGGCCCGCGTCTCCGACGACGAGCTCGCTTCCGCCGACTTCAGCGACGTAGTCGTGGACCGCCTCGCGGTCGATGTCGTCGCCGAAGAGCAGGAACTCGGTGCAGTACAGGTACTCGTCGTCGTCCCAATCGTCCACGGGGACGACCTCGAGCGGAGCGGTGACGGTCGCGATCTCCGTGGTTGCGACCGCCTCCCCCAGCGCTGCCGACACGAACCCCTGCACGAGAAGGGCGAGACCAAAACCGCCCGCGTCGACGACGCCGTTCTCCTTGAGCACCGGGAGCAGGTCAGGCGTCCGGCGCACGGACTCGAACGCGGCAGCGGTCAGGCTCCTGAGCGCGTCGTTGAGCGGTACGTCGGCGTCGGCTTGTGCCCGCGCCTCGACACCCGTCTCGCGCAGCACCGTGAGCATGGTGCCCTCGACCGGCTTGCGTACGGCCTGGAACGCGACCTCGGTGGAGCGCTCGAAGGCCTGCGCGAGCACCTCGGTGTCGAGCACCTCGCCCTCGCCGATGCCCTCGCACAGCCCGCGCAGGATCTGCGACAGGATGACGCCCGAGTTGCCGCGCGCACCCATGAGCGACCCGTAGGTGACGGCGTGACAGACCTGGGCGACGGTGGCATCGGGACCGAGCTTGTCGATCTCGGCGACCACGGCGGTCATCGTCAATGACATGTTGGTGCCCGTGTCGCCATCGGGCACGGGGAACACGTTGAGTCGGTTGACCTCGTCCATGCGCTCCTTAAGAGCGGCAGCGGACGCGGCGATCAGTTCACGAGCGAGCGGCATGCAACAGCCTCCGGTCACTTGGCCTGGCGTACCTTCACGTCAAGGACGTGCACGTCGACTGTGGCGACCGGAACGTCGGCCATGTTGACGAGGGTGTAGCGGACACGATTTGCGAGATTGTGGGACACCTCGGTCAGGTTGGTGCCGTGCTCGATGACGACGTAGAGATCGACACTGACCCCCTCGTCGCCGCCGACGACTTTGACACCCTTGCGCAGCTTCTGCGCGGGAAGCAGCTGCACCACGCCGTCACGCAGCGTAGGACTGGCCATCCCCACGACGCCGTAGCTCTCCAGCGCGGCATATCCCGCGAGGTCGGCCAAGACGTCGTTTGCGATGTGTACGGTTCCGCGTTGGCACTCGGGCATACTACGACTCCTTCCCGGTGTCCGGATAGTCAAGTGCATTGAGTTCATCGAGTAGTGCATCAAGTTCGACGTCGTGCACCGCCGCGACAGCGTCGACGGACTCCATCGAGGCCGCCAGGCACGACGGGCATCCCAGCCCGCGCTGCGCGAAGATGGACGCAGCGCCCGGATGGGACGACAATACCTCACTGATGAGCATGTCTCGGGTGATGCGGGCCACGATACCTCCCCTCAAAACGGGTACCGTAGCGAGTATAGCCGATGAATCCGGAAGCTCGTTCGTGCAGGGTGTTGTGACGCGGACGGACCGTGTGGTAGCATTTCCTGCACTTTGTGCTGATGCCCGGCCTCGTGCGGCCGATCCTGACTGAGGAGAGTAAAGCGATGTCGAAGGTTTGTGCTGTCTGCGGGAAGAGCCCCTCGGCGGGTCGTAACGTGAGCCACTCCCACCGCGTGACCAACCGCATGTTCCGTCCGAACATCCAGAAGGTCACCGCCAAGGTCAACGGTCACGTCAAGCGCGTGAACGTGTGCACCAAGTGCATGAAGGCCGGCAAGGTCGAGCGCGCCTAAGCTCCCTGCCCTGCTACACCTGCTCTGCCGAACGGCCGCCTCAGGGCGGCCGTTCTCGTTTCCGCCGATTGGGCCTGTCAGTTCCGGTGGTGTGCGTCCTGTGACGAGCCGACGACCCGTACCAGCGCCGCGACGACCGCGGGGTCGAACTGCGTTCCCGCCCCCGCCTGCACCTCATCGATCGCGCGCGCGACACTCAGGGCGCCGCGGTACGGGCGATCCGATGTCATGGCGACGAACGCATCGACGACGGCGAGGACACGGGCGCCGAGCGGGATCGACTCCCCGGACATGCCCGTGACGTACCCCGTGCCGTCGTAGCGCTCGTGGTGGTGGTAGACGATGGGGACCGATGCCTTGAGTGCCGGTGCCTGTGAGACGACGTCGGCCGCGATGATCGGATGCATCTTGAGCATCCCCCACTCGACGGTCGAGAGCGGCCGGTC
>CAZCRB010000131.1:0-4378 GCA_964500985.1 uncultured Eubacteriales bacterium | reverse complement strand
ACGCCCTGCACGTGCTCGACTACGAGCGCGCCAGCGAGGTCATCGCCACCGCCACACACCGGGGAATCGGCGTGTGCTACTGCCGCCACAAGATGCTGCACGTCGAGAAGAACTGCGACGCGCCGATGGACATCTGCATGACCTTCAACGGCTCGGCCCAGGCCCTCATCCGCCACGGATACGCGCGCTCCGTCGATGTCGCCGAGGGCATGGACCTGCTGGAGCAGGCCTACGAGAACAACCTCGTCCAGTTCGGCGAGAACGTCCGCGAGCGGGTCAACTTCATCTGCAACTGCTGCGGGTGCTGCTGCGAGGCGATGATCGCGGCACGGCGCTTTGGGATGCTCAACCCGGTCCACACGTCGAACTTCGAGCCGGTCGTCGACGACGCGCGCTGCAACGGCTGCGGCAAGTGCGTGACCGCGTGTCCGGTCGAGGCGATGGCGCTGGTCTCGGCCAACGAGGGGCGCGACACGCGCGCACGCAAGGCCCGCGTCGACGAGAGCATCTGCCTGGGATGCGGCGTGTGCGCCCGCACGTGCCCGCGCGAGAGCCTGAGCCTGCGCTCGCGGCCCGAGCGCGTCATCACGCCGCTCAACTCGCTGCACCGCACGGTGGTCATGGCGATCGAGCGCGGCGACCTGCAAGACCTCGTCTTCGACAACCGGGTGCTGTGGAGCCACCGCTCGCTGGCGGCGGTGCTCGGCGTGATCTTGCGGTTGCCGCCCGCCAAGCAGGTCATGGCGAGCCGGCAGTTCAAGTCGCGCTATCTGGAGTACCTGATCCAACGCGTCACCGGATAGGTGCCCGCGCGGCCGCATCGGGGGGCGCGGGACTAGAATGAGCGCATGAACACACACACCGACACCGCGCGCCTGCGCGCCCTGACCGGCATCAAATGGCGTCGCTATGACGACGACGTCATCCCCGCGTGGGTGGCCGACATGGACTTCGCCACGGCCCCGGCCATCACCGACGCCCTGCGCGGCATGGTCGATGCGAGCGACTTCGGCTACAACATGTCCTCGTTCGGCGACAGCATCCCCTGCGCGTGGGCCCGGTGGTCGGCGCGGCGCTTTGGCTGGGAGCCCGACGTCGAGCGGGCCCGGGTCTTCTCGACCTCGCTGCAGGCCATAGCGGCGGCGCTGTTCGTGGGGACGGAGCCGGGCGATGGCGTGCTGCTGCTCACGCCGGTCTACCCGCCGTTCTGGGGCATGATCGCCGACGCGGGCCGCCGCGTCGTCGCGTATCCCCTCGACGAGAACGGCTGGCGCGTCGACGTCGAGGCCCTGCGCGCCGCAGTCGAGCCCGGCACGCGGGCCCTGGTCCTGTGTAACCCGCACAACCCGTCGGGCCGCGCCTTCGATGCCGACGAGCTCGCCGCGATCGCCACCGTCGCGGAGGAGTGCGACCTTCTCGTGATCAGCGATGAGATCTGGCAAGACATCGTCTACGACGGCCGCGCGCACGTCCCGTTCGCATCGGTGAGCGCATCGGCCTCCGCGCGCACCGTCACGGTGACCGCGGCGAGCAAGAGCTTCAGCCTGGGCGGTCTGAGCTGTGCGGTCGCACACCTGGGGCACGAGCGGGTGTGCGAGGCGGTCCGCTCGCTGCCGCCGCACCTGCTCGGGGGCGTCAACGCGCTCGGTGCGCGCGCCACGCTCGAGGCCTGGGAGCACGGCGAGCCGTGGCTGGCGCAGACCGTCGCGGTGCTGCAGGCGAACCGCGACCACCTGCTGGCTCGTCTGCGGGCGGAGTTGCCGCAGGTGCCGGTGCTCGTGCCCGAGGCCACCTACCTGGCGTGGCTCGACTTTCGCGAGACCCCGATCGGTGCCGACCCGGCCGCCGCGCTGCTCGAGCGCGGGCGCGTGGCGCTCTCTCCGGGACCGGACTTTGGCGCGGCGGGGAAGGGGTTCGCGCGGCTGAACTTCGCGACGCACCGTCCGCTGCTCGACGAGATCGTCGACCGGATCGTCGCCACCGTGGGGGGCAGCGTCTAGCGGCGCCGTGGACGCGCGCTACTTGGCGACGAGGATCACGAGCGTGTCGTTGCCCCGGCCTGCCAAGACCAGCTTGCCCTCGTTGATCTCGTAGTTGCGGGTGTCGTTGAGGGCGGCGAAGAACGCGCTTTCCTGCTCCATGGCCGCGGGGGGTCCGGCCATCTCGGTGGCCGCGAGGGGGCCGAACCGCAGACGGGTGCCGTCTTCAGTCTCGTAGGTGCCGGAGAACGAGTTGACGCCGCCGTTGCCGGAGGCCTTACCGCCCTCGAGAGTGATCTGGGACGTGACCGCCGGGTCGGCGGGCGTCAGGCCCTCGGGTGCGCCAAAAGACTCGACCGTCCAGGTGCCCTCGAGCGCGGCGGGATCGGAGCCGGTCGACTGCGTGCACCCAGCGAGCGCGACCACCGCCAGCAGCGCGATGAACAGGACGAACGCCACGCGAGTCCTTCTCATGCCCTCACCCCTCCACCTGCCGCTAGCGCCCCGGATGCCGCCCGCGCCCGCCCATCAGCGCGCTCAGCCCCGGGAACACGGAGGCCACGAGCAGCACCTTGGACAACGTCGGCTCCACCGGGTACAGGATAGCGCCTGCGATCAGCAACGCGGCGAACACCACCGCGGTGGCGACCCGCCCGACCGAGCGTTCGAGCCTGCGCACGCGCAGCTCCAGCATCGGCGTCTGGACGTTGAGTTCACCGCGCTCGACGAGCGTGAGCACGCGGTCGGCCCGCGCCGGCAGGCCGATGACGGTCTGCGCGATCTTGGTGCCCTCGGCCAGAACGGTCTTGAACGTGGAGCCCTCCTCGCCGTCCTCGCCGATGATCTTGGTCGCGTACGGAGCGATCGATCCCCAGAGGTTGAACTCGGGATCGAGGCCGGTGCACATGCCGGACAGTATCGCGATCGTGCGCCCCAGCAGCAGCAGGTTCTCCGGCAACTGGAAGGGGAGGTTGAGCATCAGGTCGCGGAACTGCAGGCCGAAGCTCATCATCTCGTCGTGGTCGATCTGCTTGAGGTCGTTCATGCTCATGCCGCCAAAGCGGTCGAAGAGCTGCATGCTCGCGAGCTCGATGAGCTTGAGGTCGGCGGTGGGCAGCAGCACGTCGAGCGTCTTGAAGCTCTGCACGAGACGCGCGCCGTCTTGGAGTCCCACCGCGATGACCGCCTCGCGCAGGCCGGTGCGCAGGTTCTCCGGTACGCGGCCCACCATCCCGAAGTCGATGAATGTGAGCTTCCAGTTACGGTTGCCGTTCGCGCCCACGCCGTCGAGCGGCGTGATGAAGAGGTTGCCGGGGTGCGGGTCGGCATGGAAGAAGCCGTCTTCGAAGATCTGCTGCAGGTAGGTGTCCACGAGGACCCGTGCGACCTCGGTGCGGTCGATCCCGGCCGCCGAGATGGCCTCGTAGTCGCCGAGCTTGATGGCCGTGACGTCTTCGAGGGTGAGCACCCGGCGGGTGCTGAGCTCCCAGACCACCTTGGGGACGTGCACGTGCGGGGCGTTGCCGAAGTTGGCGCAGAAGGCCTCCGCGTTGCTGCCCTCGGCGAGATAGTCGATCTCCTCGCGGGTCGTCGCGGCGAACTCTTCGACGAGCGCGTTGACGTCGGCGCGGTCGCGCACCGGCTTGTAGCGCTGCAGCCAGCCGCCCACGCGACGGATCGCCGCAAGATCGACTTCGACGACCTGCTCGATGTGGGGGCGCTGGACCTTGACCACGACGTCGGCGAACCCGAGCTCGGCCGCGTCGGCCTCGCGCAGGCGGGCGCGGTGGGCCTGACCGAGCGAGGCGGCCGCCAGAGGTGTCGCGTCGAACGAGGCGTAGTGGACCGAGAGAGCCTGGCCGAGCTCGGCCTCGGCCTGCTCTCGGATCGCGTCGAACGGCTCGGGCGGCACCTCGTCTTGCAGGCCGGACAGCTCGTCGGTGATCTCGGGCGGCAGGATGTCGAGGCGGGCGCTGAGGAACTGGCCCACCTTGATCATCAGCCCGCCCATGCGGATCGCGAGCGCGCGGAAGCGGACAGCGGTGCGCTGGTTGCGCTGTGCGCGGGTACGGCTCGCCCAGCCGCCCAGGCCGATGCGGGGCAGGAAGATGTCCCAGAAGATGACGCCGAGGGTCACTCGGCCAAAGAAGAACACGATGCGCCAGTAGCGGGCGCGGAGCTGAGACGGCTTCATTCTTCCTCCGTGGGCAAAGCGCAGTCGGCCTGAGGCGGCGGGGGCGAGGGCCGGGCGGGCGAGCCTAGTCCTGGGCGAGGATGGCGTAGAGCTTCTTGCGGGCGTCGTTGACGACCTCGAGCGCGGCGGCCTTCTGGTCTGCCGAGCCGGACTGGCCGATCTGGAACATCGCCTGCATCAGGCGACCGGCGGCCTCGCGGTACTC
>CAZCRB010000130.1:0-4380 GCA_964500985.1 uncultured Eubacteriales bacterium | reverse complement strand
CCTATTCGGGTGCGGCCCACTCGCCGAGAAGCTCCCGCGCGTCGGCCGCGTGCTCGGGCGGCACGAGCAGTGAGAAGGTGCGCCACCAGTTGAAGTCCGGACGCGCCTGCATCGTCTCTTCCGGCGAGAACGGGTCCCAGGCGAAGGGGATCCCCGCGGCGCGCAGCGGGCTCGTGATCATGAACGCGCCCACGCCCCCGTCGGCGAACAGGCTCGCGATGCGGGTCGGGCCCATGACGGTGACCCAGGTCTCGTCGAACGCCGTGTAGTCCTGCCCGCCGTCGAGCGCGGCGACCGCGGCCTCCGCGGCGGCGAGCGCCTCGGGGTCCTCGATGATGTCGCTATCGGAGAAGTATGCGTCGGTGTTGTGGAAGGCGAGGTCGGTCGGAGCGGTGGCCGGCTCGTCGCTCGCTTCGCCGACGACCTCGACGGTCGTCGCGACGTCGCGCGCGATCGCCGCCGACAGCTCCTCAAGCGAAGCGAAGCCGGTCAGCGGCCTCAGGCGCTCGACGAACTCGAGCTCGAGCGTTTGGCCGTACAAGTCGCCGGCGTAGCCGATGAGGTGGGCTTCCAGGTAGTCGCGGGCCGCCGGGAAGGTCGGCGGCGTCCCGACCGAGATGGCGGCCGGCCACCACACGCCTTCGGTGGTGAGTGCGCGCCCCGCGTATACGCCGTCCGCGGGCAATGCCGAGTACGGGGCCGGGGCGACGTTGGCCGTCGGGAACCCAAGCTGGCCGCCTTGGCGCCGCCCTTCGTGCACCGTGCCGGTGACCCGGTGTCCCCTGCCGAGAAGCTCTGCAGCGCCCGCGACGTCACCGGCGGCGACCAGTCCGCGGATCCGCGTGGAGCTGACGGGCTGCGAGCCCACGTCGACCAGGCGGTGCGGGTGCACGTCGGCACCGTGCTCGACTCCCCAGACGTAGAGCGCGTCCACGTCGCCGGCCGCGCCGGCGCCGAACCGGAAGTCGTGTCCGACGTGGATCGCGACGGGCGTGCAGGCCTGTGCGAGCACCGCGTCGAGGAAGTCCTCGGGTCGCATCTGTGCGACCGCGGGTGTGAACGGAACTACCAGCACCGTGTCGATGCCGCACTCGAGAATGGCGCCGCACTTGTCGTTGAGCGACAGCAGTTGGGGCGCGGCGTTGTCGGGAGTCACCACTTGATCCGGGTCGCGATCGAACGTCAACGCGACCGAACGGATCGTGCGCGCCCGCGCCTCTTGGACGGTCGCACGCAGCAGTGCCTGGTGTCCGACGTGAACGCCGTCGAACACCCCGATGGCCACGACGCTTCTGCCGAGCGGCGCAACGCCGTCTTCCCAGGTCACGCACTTGCGGTTCATCGAGGTCCCTTCGCGACGCCACCGGGAATGACGGTCACGGCCTTGAGCGAGTCGCCGCTCATTCCGTAGATGCCCAGCACGGCACCGTCCGCCGTCACCGCGACAACGTCGCCATCGCGCGCACCTGTCACGACCCCTTCTAGGTCGCCGAGGGACAACGCGGAGCCGTTGGCGACACGAGCGGCCTTCTCAGGGCCGACGGGAAGGGCGGGCATCGGGAGTGCGGCGACCGGGTCGACGAAGAGAGCGGGCAGCTCGCCGCGCTCCCCTGCCGCTGCGATCTCGTCAAGCGATACCGCATCCGAAACCTTGAGGCCGCCGGACTCGATGCGCCGCAGCGCGCCCAGGTGGGCGGCGGTACCGAGCTCGCGGCCGAGGTCGCGTGCGATCGCCCGGATGTAGGTGCCCTTGGAGACCGAGAGCAGGGCGTCCCACGAGACAGGTGGGCCGGCGAGCACCTTGTCGAGCCGTGCGGTGCGGACCTCGATCGTACGCGCTTCGAGCTCGAGCGGACCGCCGCTGCGCGCCGCGGCGTAGGCTGTGACGCCGTCACGCTTGATGGCCGAGTACGCCGGGGGGACCTGCTCGCGGGTGCCGAGGAGCGCCGTCACACGGGACTCGGCGAACTGGGTGTCGAGAAGGTCGGCCGGAACCGGCGCCTCACGAGTGCACGTGCCCTGCGCGTCGTCGGTGTCGGTCTCGGACCCAAAGACGATACGGGCCTCGTAGACCTTGTCGGCGGCGGAGAGGTAGGGTGCGAGCCGCGTCGCGGGACCGACGAGGACGACGAGAAGCCCGGTCGCCATCGGGTCGAGCGTGCCGGCATGCCCCACGCGCTTCTCGCCGGCGGCCCGGCGTACGCGGTTCACGACATCGTGGCTCGTCATGCCGGAGGGCTTGTCGACCAGCAGGATGCCGGAGAGCCCGCTCGCTCCCCGCTTCGCGCTCACCCCTGCTCGCCTCCCGGCAGCAGGCCGAGGACTTGGCGCGCCACGTCAGCGACGGTCGCGTCTTCGACGGTGAACCCCGCAGCGGCCCGATGGCCGCCGCCTCCGAGAGCGCGTGCGACCGACCCGACGTCCGCGCCGGTCTTCGCGCGCAGGTTGCCCCGTACCTCGGTACCCTTCTGGCGCAGCAGTAATGCCACATCGATGCCGCCGAGAACGCGGATGGCGTCGGGCAGGTGCTCGGCCTCTTCGGGCAGAGCACCGGTGGCCTCGAAGTCCTCGTCGGTGAGATAGGTCCACGCGACGCGGCCGCCGTTGGCCACGGTGAGCCGCTCCAGGGTCTTCGCCTCGATCTCGAGCGAGGCCGACGAGCGCTCCTGGTACACGAGCCTGGCGGCCTCGGACGGGACGACGCCCGCTTCGAGCATCGCGGCGGCGTCGCGTAGCGCGTCAGGCGTGGTGTTGTCGTAAGCGAACCGGCCGGTGTCGGTCATCAGGGCGACGTAGAGCGGCAGCGCGATCTCGTCGGTCGGCTTGACCTCGAGGGCCTCGAGAAAGCGCCAGACGATCTGGCCGGTCGCCGCGAACGCTGGGTCGCAGACACAGTCGGTGCCGAAGTTCTGGGCGTCGGGATGGTGGTCGAAGACCACGACGGTCTCGGCGGACTCCATGAGCCCGCGCGCCACGCCGAGCCGCTCGGGTATCGGCGTGTCGAGCGCGACGAACGCCTGGGGCGCTTCCAGGTCGCGTGCGGGCACGAACAGCGAGAACCCCGGTAGGAACGAGTACGTCGTGGGGGCGTCGCGGTCGTCTGCCAGCGTCGGGACAGCGGGGATCCCCGCCGCACGCAGGGCCAGAGTCATCCCCAGCACCGAGCCGATCGCGTCGCCGTCGGGCCGGACGTGCGCGCAGACGACGACGGATTCGGCGTGGCGCAGGGCGACCGCGGCCCGGTGGAACGGCAACACGGGAGACCTACTCCTCGTCCTCGGGCACGCTGGGACGCGCGCCCTCGCCGTTGATGAGGGTCGGCGGGACCTCTTCGAGCGCACGCGAGATACGCTCGCCCTGATCGACGGACTCGTCGATGAAGAAGCGGAGCTGCGGCGAGACGCGCCAGCCGAGGCTCGAGCCGAGAAGGGAGCGAACGCGCCCCTTCGCCGACTCGAGCCCGGCGAGCACTTCGTCATAGCGCTCGGGATCGGCGCTCACATACACGGTGGCAACGCTCTTGTCCGGACTCACGCGGGCGCCGGTGACGGTGACCAGGGCGACCCGCGGGTCGCTGATCTCGGTGGCGAGGATGGCTGCTGCCGCCTCGCGCACCTGCTCGTCGTTCTTGCGTCCAAATGACTCGCGGCTCATCTCATGCTCCTCTTACGACTCGCGGGCGACTTCGATGACCCGGAAGCCCTCGATGTAGTCGCCTTCCTTGATGTCCTGGAAGCCCTCGATGCCGATACCGCACTCGTAGCCGGACTTGACCGACTTGACGTCCTCTTTGAAGCGGCGAAGCGAGGCCATCTTGCCCTCGTAGACGATGGTGCCGTCGCGCACGATGCGCACCTGGTCGTCGCGCGTGATCTCGCCGTCGACCACATAGCAACCGGCGATGACGCCGACCTTGGGCACGCGGAAGAGCTCGCGGATCTCGATGTGGGCCGTGTCCTGCTCCACGAAGTCGGGAGCCAGCAGTCCGACACGGGCCGCGTTGATCTCCTCGATCGCCTGGTAGATGACGCGGTACATGCGGATGTCGACGTTCTCCTTCTCGGCAAGCTGCTTGGCGCCGGGAACCGGACGAACGTTGAAGCCGATGATGATCGCGTCGGAGGCGTCGGCCAGCATGACGTCGGACTCGGTGATACCACCGACGGCGCTGTGGATGACGTTGATGCGGACCTCGGACTGGTCCATCTTGTCGAGCGCGTCCTTGAGTGCCTCGATGGAGCCCTGGACGTCCGCCTTGACCACGAGGTTGAGGTCCTTGAGCTCGCCCTCGGCGATGCGGTCGAACAGGTCGTCGAGCGAGACGTGCTTCTTGGTCGCGGCCTGGGCGAGCAGTCGCTGCTTGAGCGCGCGCTCCTCGGC
>CAZCRB010000129.1:0-4388 GCA_964500985.1 uncultured Eubacteriales bacterium | reverse complement strand
GGCAAGACCTCCACGTCCTCGATGATGGCGACGATGCTGTCGCGCATGGACCTCGAGCCGACGTTCCTCATCGGCGGCGAGGTCGACGGATTCGACACCAACGCCGTCAACGGGGCCGGCGAGCACTTCGTCGTCGAGGCTGACGAGAGCGACGGCAGCTTCGTATATCTGCAGCCGCACATCTCGCTCGTCACGAACATCGAGGCAGATCATCTCGATCACTACGGCTCGCTGGCCGAGATCGAGCGGACATTCGCGCAGTTCATGTGCCGGACATCGCAGGACGGCGCGCTGGTCGTCTGCGGTGACGACGAGCGGCTTGTGGAGATCGCGCGCGAGTGCGGCCGCAAGGTGATCACCTACGGGTTCGGGTCGGAATGCGACGTTCGCTGCGAGATCATCGGGCGAGACGCCATCGGCCATCGCTTCTCGGCCACGTTCCCCGACGGGTCAATGGTGACGTCCGTCTCGACGGTCCCCGGCGTGCACATGGTCTCCAACAGCTGCGGGGTCCTGGCGGCCGCCTGGGCGCTGGGTCTGGACACGTCCGCCGCCGCCGTCGCGCTCGCCGGCTTCTCGGGGGTGCGCCGCAGGTTCGACCTCGTGGGCGAAGTCGACGGTGTCACGGTCGTCGATGACTACGCGCACCATCCGACCGAGGTGGCGGCGACGCTGGCCGCGGCGCGCGATCTTGGTTATCGCCGTGTCTGGGCGCTGTTCCAGCCGCATCGCTACAGCCGTACCCAGGCCTTGGCGTCCGAGTTCGGCCGGGCTTTTGGAGACGCCGACCGCGTCGTCTTCGCTGATGTCTACAGCGCGGGCGAGGCTCCTGTCCCGGGTGTCTCGGGCAAGACCCTGGTCGATGCGGTCCTGCATAGCGACCCGCGCGCTCAGGCGGCGTATCTGCCGCACCGGTGCGATATCGTCCCGTTCCTCGCGTCTCGCGTGCGTCCGGGCGACCTGGTTCTGACCCTGGGAGCGGGCGATGTGACCGCGATCGGCCCCGAGCTCGTCGCGGAGCTGACCGGTCCGGACGGTGCGCGGTCGTGAGCACGCTCGAGGCCTTCGAGCGACTCCGCTCGTCGGTCGCCGGCACCGTTCGGTGCGACGAGCCGCTCGCTCGCCACACGACGTTCAGGATCGGCGGGCCGGCAGCGCTGTGGATCGAGTGCGACACCGTCTCGGACCTGAGCGCGGCGCTCGACATCCTGGTCGATGAGGGCATCGAGTGGACGGTCCTGGGCAAGGGCAGCAACGTCTTGGCCTCGGACGCGGGATACCCGGGTGCCGTCTTGGTCCTCGGGCGCGATTTCAAGAAGCAGGTGCTTGACGAGGGCCACCTTCGGCTTGGAGCCGGTGTCGTGCTGGCCGCCGCGGTACAGACGGCGTTTCGTGAGGGGCTGACCGGCATGGAGTTCGCGGTCGGCATCCCCGGGACCGTCGGTGGCGCGCTCGCCATGAATGCGGGCAGCAGAGAGCGGTGGATCGGCGAAGTCGTCGAGAGCGTGACGCTCTTCGAGCCCGGCCACGGCCTCGTGCGCCTGGGCGGCGCGGAGGTCGCTTGGGGCTATCGTCGAAGCGGGCTGCCGGCGCGCGGTATCATCGTGGAAGGTTCGCTGAGGCTCGAAGAGGGCGACGCGAACCTGATTCGCCAGACGATGGAGGCCAGTCTCAGGCGGCGCAAGCGCTCGCAGCCGTTGGGGATGCCCAATGCAGGAAGTGTGTTCGTCAACCCGGAGGGCGACTCCGCAGGAAGGCTCATCGAGTCTGCGGGGCTCAAAGGGCATCGAGTGGGCGGGGCCCAGATTTCAGAGGTCCACGCCAACTTCATCGTCAATGCGGGCGGCGCGACGGCGTCCGACGTCGTCGAACTCGTGCGGGTAGCACGCGAAGCGGTTAAGGACGTGCATGGCATCGAGCTCAGGCCGGAAGTCCGGTTCCTCGGGTCGTTCGAATCCGCGTAAGCGGGTTGTGATCGGCGCCGCGGAGACCGTTCGGGTCACCTACGACAAGAAGAAGCAACCTCGCGTCGAGTCCGAGCGCAAGACCGCCCGACCGACCCGGGAGTCTTCGTCGCGCCCGAAGCGGGCAGTCTCGAGCGCGTCGGTGGCGGGCAAGCGCATCTCCAATGCGAAGCGCGAGGAACGCGAGCGTCGCCAGCGCGGCATCCGCGCGCGCCGGCTTGCGATAGCCGTTGCCGCGGTCGGCGCCGTGTTCCTGGTCGTGTGGGGACTGGTCGCGCTGTACCGCGCACCGATCTTCACGGTGGACCAGGTCGTCGTCGAGGGCGCGAGTCAGCTCACGAGCGAGACGGTCATAGATTTGGCGCGGATCCCGCGCGAAGCCACGCTGGTCCGGCTGCCCGCCCGCGCGATCGGCAAGCGCCTTGAGGCGCAGCCCTGGATCGTCGCGGCAGACGTCGAACGGGACTACCCACACACAGTGCGTCTCGTCATCAAGGAGCGCGCCCCCGCGGTGATCGTCGACGCAGGCGGGACGAACCTGTGGGTGGTGTCCAAAGACGGCCGCTGGCTCGGCCTGCGCAGCGCCGAGCAGACCGGGCTCGTCGTCGTTCGCGACCTGCCGAGCGTGGAGGCGACCGAGGGCGCCAAAGTCACCTCGCCCGAGTTGCTCAACGCGATCAAGGTCGCGCGTGGCATGAGCGACGAGATGCGGGCACGGGTGCACACGATCTCCGCCCCGACGATCGAGAAGACCGCCCTGTTGACCGACGACAACGTCGAGATCTTCGTGGGCGAGGGCACGGACATGCGAACCAAGGACCGCATCGCGCGGGAGATCCTCAAGCGTGAAGGCAAGAAGGTCGTCTACATCAACGTGAGGGTTGTCGAGAGTCCAACGTGGCGTGGCCTTGGAGAAGAACCTTAGTGTATAGACACACCGTTTGAACTGCGCGTTTCCCCGAGTCTCTACCTCAACTTCGACCTGCTGTTGCCAAGTGCTTGCAACTTGGGTAAGGTTTGTGCGAACATTGAGCGTTCAACCCGTACAGTAACGGTCAACCTGAGGTTTAGAGTAGTAGCTCTGACCGGTCGCACCGGGGGAGGGTACAGATGCTCGAGACGGGCGCCAACTATCTGGCTGTAATCAAGGTCGTCGGTATCGGAGGTGGCGGAACCAACGCCGTCAACCGAATGGTCGAGGCCGGCGTCAAGGGCGTGGAGTTCATCGCGGTGAACACCGACGCACAGGCGCTGCTGATGTCCGACGCCGACTACAAGGTTCACGTGGGCGTGAATCTCACCAAGGGACTCGGCGCAGGCGCCGACCCCGACGTGGGCTTCCAGGCCGCAGAAGAGAACCGCAACGAGATCAAAGAGGCATTGCAGGGCGCCGACATGGTCTTCATCACCGCGGGTGAGGGCGGCGGTACCGGTACCGGTGCCGCGCCGGTCATCGCGCAGATCGCCAAAGAGGAGATCGGCGCGCTGACGGTCGGCGTCGTCACTCGTCCGTTCGCCTTCGAGGGCCGCAAGCGCCAGCTGCAGGCCGACGAGGGTATCAAGCGGCTCATGGAAGTCGTCGACACGCTCATCGTGATCCCCAACGACCGCCTGCTCCAGGTCGCTGAGAAGAAGACGTCGATCCTCGACGCATTCCGGATCGCTGACGACATCTTGCGACAGGGTACCCAGGGCATCACGGACCTCATCACGGTGCCGGGCCTGATCAACTTGGACTTCGCAGACGTCCGCACGATCATGGCCGACGCCGGCTCGGCGCTCATGGGCATCGGTATCGCCGCGGGCGACAACCGCGCGCATGACGCTGCCAAGGCGGCCATCTCGAGCCCGCTACTCGAGTCCTCGATCCAGGGTGCTCAAGGCGTGCTGCTCTCGATCGCGGGCGGCAGCGACCTTGGCCTGTTCGAGGTCAACGAGGCGGCCGAGGTGGTTGCGACCGCCGCAGCGCCCGACGCCAACATCATCTTCGGCGCCGTCATCGACGACTCGATGATGGACCAGATCCGCGTGACGGTGATCGCGACCGGCTTCGACGGCTCGCGCAAGCAGGAGACGATGTCGTTCTCGCAGCTCAGTGAGGAGGACTCGGCACTGTCGGTGCCGCAGTTCGAGCCGCTGTCGGTCGACGACGACCTCGATATCCCCGCGTTTCTCAAGAAGCGCTCCTTCTAGGCGCGCTTCTGAGCAGGTGTGGACCCGGTGGTGACGGCGGCGGGACCCCGTCACCACCGGGTCCTTTCTTTTGCACGGAGAAGAAGGCCCGCGGATGTGCTCCGCGGGCCTTCTTCGTACGTTCGATACGATTCGGCTACGCGGGAGGTGCCTGCTCGGGCTCCGAGGCAGAATCCGAAGGCGCGGCATCGGCAGGGACGACGGGCGCCTCTGCAGGCGGCGCGGCCTCGG
>CAZCRB010000128.1:0-4434 GCA_964500985.1 uncultured Eubacteriales bacterium | reverse complement strand
TGAGGATGGCGAACGCGCCGGCGAACCAGAACAGCTGGGTCGCGTAGACCTTGGTAACCGCCATGACGCCGATGTTCTCGGCGTAGGTGGTCGAAGGCGTGCCGCCGATGGCGGCGGAGATCACGGTCGCGGCGCCGTCGCCAAAGAGCGACTCGGGCAGCATCGGCGTGAAGTTCTTGCCGGTGATCTCGTTGATGACGAGCAGGTGCCCGATGTGCTCGATGATGACCACGATGGCCACCGGTGCGATGATCGCGATCGCGTCGAGCTCAAAGACCGGGAACGTGAGCTTGGGCAGACCGATCCAGGCGGCGTTGGCGATGCCCTCGAAGTTGACGAGTCCGAGCGGGATCGACACGACGTAGCCCACGACGATGCCCAGAAGGATCGGGATCGTCTTGATGAAGCCCTTGAAGAAGCTCGAGAAGACGATCGCCGCGGCGAGCGTGATGGTCGCGACGGCAACGAGCTTGAGATCCACGCCCTTGCTCGGGTCGGCCATCGGGTACAGCGACATCTTCACGGCCACGGCGGACAGGCCGAGACCGATGACGATGACGATCGAGCCCACGAGCGCCGGCGGCAGGATCTTGCTCAGCCAGCCGGTGCCAAAGGCCTTCACGATGCCGGCCACGATCATGTACACGACGCCGGCGGCAACCAGGCCGCCGAGCGCGGCGGGGATGTTCTTGCCGCCGGGGCCGCCGCCGACCGCGATGATCGGCGCGATGAAGGCGAAGCTGGAACCCAGGTAGCTCGGAATCTTGTTGCGCACGCAGATCAGGTACAGGATCGTGCCGATACCCGACGTCATGAGTCCGACGCCCGGATCCAGGCCCGTCAGGATCGGTACGAGAACCGTGGCGCCGAACATGGCCATGAGGTGCTGCAGCGAAAGCGGGATCGCTCGCGACAGCGGCATGACCTCGTCGGTCTGAACCACACCTTGTTTACCTGCCACTACCACCCTCCTTTTCTGTTTAGAAAAGACCCCGGCGTCGCCGCCGGGGTCTTAGTCACACTAGCCGGTGATGAGCCCCAGAAGCGGCCCCTGCAGGAAGCCGACGAGGAACGCGATCGACGCGATCCACATCAGCGGGTGGATCTCCTTGGCCTTGTTGTGGAAGAGCTTGATGACGACGAAGCTGATGAAGCCCAGGCCGATACCCCAGCTGATGTTGTAGGTCAGCGGGATGCCGACGATCGTCATGAAGGCCGGGAAGGCCTCCTCCAGGTCGTTCCAGTCGATCTCGCGGACCGTCTTCATCATCAGGAAGCCGACGATGATCAGGGCACCGGCAGTGATCGGGAACGAGAAGAAGCTCGCGCCGTCCGGCACGGTGAAGCCCGCGGCCAGGAAGCTGCCAAAACGCTCGGTGTTAACGACCGCGAAGCCGCCGCCGATCATCTTGACCACCGGCGAGAAGAACGCCGCGACGGCGAAGAGCAAGCCGGTCACGATGGCGGTCAGGCCGGTGCGCCCACCCTCGGCGACACCTGCGGCCGACTCGATGTAGGTCGTGATGGAGCTGGCGCCGAACAGACCGCCCGTGGCAGCGGCGGCCGAGTCGACGAGCAGGATGTTGCGCACGCCGGGGACGTTGCCGTCCTCGTCGCTGAAGCCGGCCTGCTCGCCGACCGAGATGACGGTGCCCATGGTGTCGAAGAAGTCCGACAGCATGACCGCGAACACGGCGAACAGCAGCGCCGGAGTGAACACCTGGGTGATCGCCATGCCGCCCTTGACCTGCTGGAACGGCGCGAAGAACGTCGAGAAGTCAGGGTTGGCGACGATGCCCTGGGGCAGCTCGGTGACGCCAAGGACGAGCGCGGCGGCGGTGGCGACGAGGATGCCCCACAGGATGTCGCCCTTAACCTTGAGCGCCATGAACGCCAGGATCGAGAACAGGCCGATCAGCGTGACCCACACGTAGGGCTTGCTGAAGTCGCCGAGCGAGACCACCGTGGCCTGGTTCGGGGTGATGATGCCGCCCTCGACCAGACCGATGACGGTGATGAACAGGCCGATACCGACGCCGATGGCGCGCTTCAGGTCGAGCGGGATCGCGTTCATGATCGCCTCGCGCAAACCGGACAGCACGAGGAGGAAGATGAGGATACCCTCGATGAAGATCACCGACATGCCCACCTGCCACGGCACGTTGGCCTGCTGGAATCCGATGATCGAGAACGTGACCACTGCGTTGAGGCCCATGCCCGATGCCAGCGCGAGCGGACGGTTGCTGATGAGGCCCATCGCCAGACACATGAGGGCCGCACCAAGGGCGGTGGCGGTCGCCGCGCCCTCGAACGGCACACCGGCCGCCGACAGGATACCCGGGTTGACGAACACGATGTACGCCATCGTGAGGAACGTGGTGACGCCTGCGAGCAACTCGGTGTTCAGGCTGGTCCCACGCTCTTTGAACTTGAAGAAGTTCTCCATGCGTAGCCTTTCGATTGTCCCGTTGTCAGTCAGATTACGTGTGGTCCGGATAGAACCCACCCGTTCGCTATCTCAGGCCGCCACACACCTCCCTCTGAGCTCATGCTCCCGTCCCGTAGGCTGACTTATGTAAACTTGAGCTATCGGTCCGCGAACACGGAACCGAGGTACTCCGCACAGAATCGGTCGCCCTCATCAAGGGCGCGAACGATGGCTTCGGCAACCGGCGGCCGCAAGTCGAGCTCGCTCAGCCGCTCTGGCTCGATCAGATCCACCGCCTCGACCCGCTCGTCTTGGGGCGAATCGGTCACGTACCCGCCGGTCACCGTGGCGGTGAACACGACGTTGACCACGTGACGCGATCCTTTGGGGTCGATGGTGTCGGAGAGCAGGACCGGGCGGCCGAGACTCACCTCGAGCCCGGTCTCCTCAAAGACCTCGCGCACGACGGCGTCGCCCAGGGTCTCTCGGTAGTCCACTCCCCCTCCGGGCAGCAGGTGATAGGTTCGCGAGCCGGCCCGGTGACGAACGAGCACCACGCGACCCTCGTGAACGATCAGTGCTGCTGCGCGGACCCGGGGACCGCTAGACGCCCGTGCTGCCAAAACCGCCCTCCCCGCGTACCGTCTCGTCGAGTTCGTCGACCTCTTGAAGGACGCACCGCTCGACGCGCTGGATCACGAGCTGGGCGATCTTGTCGCCCCGACGTATCTCGATGGGGGTCTGGGGGTCGAGGTTGACGGCGATGACCTTGATCTCACCGCGGTAGTGGCTGTCGATGAGCCCGGGTGTGTTCACCAGTGAGAGCCCGTGCCGGACAGCGAGCCCGCTACGGGGCTGGACGAACCCCGCGTGGCCCTCGGGGATCGCGACCGCGATGCCCGTGCCGATCAGGGTGCGATGACCGGGCGCGATGCTGGCGTCCTCGGACGCGTACAGATCGAGCCCGGCGTCGCCCTCGTGCGCGTAGCGGGGCATGGGCAGGTCGGCGTCGAGTCGCTTGATGCGCAGCTCCACGCTACGCCCCCCTTACGATCGTGGGCAGGTGGGTCGAGCAGCGCTCGGCAGCGCGGCACAGCGTCTCGCTCGCGTGCGGTCTGACCGAGACGGCGGCGGGATCGAGCGTCCGACTCGCGCGGAACTGCTGGAGCACGTAGCGGCGGCCGCCACGGAGCAGCGATGCGATGCGAACCGGGTCGTCGGGTCCGACGGCGAGCGGGTAGCACGTCGTGCGGAACTCGTGGTCGACGCCGCTGTCGAGGATCACGCGGATGGAGCGCTCGACGAGGGGCCAGACGCCCGGCGTGCCCGTCGCGCGGTCGTAGCGTTGCGGCGTCGCCTTGACGTCGAGCGCGACGAAGTCGACGAGTCCGTCGGCGAGCAGGCGCTGCAACACGTCAGGTGCCGTTCCGTTGGTGTCGAGCTTGATCGGCATCCCCTCGGCCTTCAGTGCTGCAAGCAGGTCACCGATGGCGGGATCGGCCGTCGCCTCCCCACCCGTGATCACGACGCCGTCGAGCCAGTTCCGACGCTCGCGCACGTGGGCGAGCAGCGCCTCGGACGGCTCGGGTCGCCGACAGGTGCCGATGAGTTCGGGGTTGTGGCAGTACGGGCAGCGTAGCGGGCATCCCGCCAAGAACGCGGTGGCTGCGACCCGGCCCGGCCAGTCGAGCATCCCCGCCCGCTGCACGCCGGCCAGCAACGGCAGCCCCACCGGCGCGGTGGTCGCCTCACCGGCAGCGCGCGCAAAGCGGGTTGTCGCTTCCGACGATGGCATCGCTACTGGGCCACCAGCGTGCGAAGCTGGGCCGCCTCGGGGGCCTCGCCGCGCCACGCGGCGAGCTCGGCGCCGTTGGCGTCGATGACGAGCACGGTCGGCGTGGCGAGTACCCCGTGGAACGCGGCCTCGGCCAGTCCGTCGATCTCGCCGATGTCGTAGACCTCGACGTCGTCGAGCCCCGCACACGCGTGCTTGGCCGCCGGGCAGC
>CAZCRB010000127.1:0-4454 GCA_964500985.1 uncultured Eubacteriales bacterium | reverse complement strand
CCAGCGCGATGTCGTGGTGGGCCTCGGCGAACACGCCGCCCACGCCGAAGACGACGACCGGGCCAAAGACCGGATCGCGCTTCATGCCGATCATGAGCTCGCGCGCGCCCCGCACCATGCGCTCCACGAGCAGGCGAGTGTCCGGGTGCTCGGCGAGCGCCAGGAGCGAGCGAGCGGCGTCCCGGACGGCATCGTCTCCCGCGACGTTGAGCGCGACCAGACCGCGCTCCGTCTTGTGGCTGATGTGGTGCCCGATCGCCTTGATGGCCACGGGCCCGTCAAGCCGGCGCGCGATCTCCACGGCCTCGTTCTCGTCGCGCGCGAGCCCGTTCTCCGGCACGGCGATGCCGTAGGCCGCGAGCAGCGACTTGGCCTGCCATTCGTCGAGCGTACCGAGCCCCTGGGCCAGGGCCGCTCCGACGAGCTCGGATGCTTCGGGCCGCGCTCCCGCCGGCCTCACCACGTGCGTTCACCCGCGAACGTGCGCGCGCCTACCTGCCGTGTCGCCAGCATGGCTCGTGCTCCCTGTGCCGGAGGGGTCGAGACGACACGCCGCGTCCAAGCGGCGCTCGTCATAGTATGCCCACGGACACGGCGGGTGTCCTGCTGCGACACGCGATCGCAGGCGACGTATCGGCCCAGGCGCGACACGAAGAGAGCGTCAGCGACGGTTTGTCAGCTGGCGGGGGACTTCTTCCCCTTGTTCATGACCCACTCCACGAGCCGCATTACGAGGCCGAGTATGGCGACGACCAGGCCGCCCAGGATGAGCATCAAGCCCAGACGCTGGTCGCTCATCGTCCAGAGCACACCACCAACGACGGCGACGAGCGCACCGATCCCCACAGTCACCCAGTAGACCTTCACGAGCGCCTCTTCTCCTCCGCGGATCGTCCCACCGGACAGGAACGTCCTTGCGGCGCCCGTCGGGAACGGTTCGTGTCCCCGGGGCGCCTCCCCAGATCGCCGACTCGGCGACACCCCCCTATTTCGCCGCGTTCGGCGAATCACCCCCAAAGGAGTACCCGGCGCTGCTCATCCGGACTCGACCCCGTCTCACCAGCGCCAACACACCAAACGAGGCACCGGGCGCTTCTCGGCGAGGCATTCGGGGACATGGAATAGGACGTGCGGCTACGCGGCCTCTAAGAGCGGAGCCAAGAGCGTCATGGTGATGTAGCTCGCGCCGGGGCGACCCTCGGCCGGGAGCGTACGACTCGCCGAGGAGACCCACGTGACTGACAGCGCGTCCGGACCAGGCTCGCCCGACCGGCAGACCGTCCTCGAGCGCATCGAGGCCTTCGGTCTGCGCGTCCCCTTCACCCTCGCCACCGTCTCGATGCTCGCGCTCGCCGGGTGGCTCACGAACAACGCGGTCGGCGAACGGCTCGGCTCGACCGCGGTCGGAAGGCTCGGATTCGCCCCCGCGGACACGGCCTCGTTCGACCTGGCGCGAGCGTTCATGTCGGCCTTCGTGACCTCGTCACCCGCAGCGTTCTGGGTGGCGATCGTGGCGACGGCGACCTTCGCCGGCCTCGTCGAGTGGCGTCACGGCAGCCTCAGCGCGGGAATCGCGTTCTGGGGCACGCACTTCGTCACGCTGGCGCTCTCGTGGGCACTGCTGATCCCGCTGCACCTTGCGGGCGACGCCAGTGCACGACTGCTCTTTCTCTCTCGCGACGTGGGGCCCTCCGCAGGCTACGTCGGGTGTCTCGGCTACCTCCTCTACGACCTGACGGGAAGGATCCGGCTGGCGTCGCTCGCGCTCGGCATCCTGGTGCTCGCTGCGGTTCTCGCATTCAATGTCAGAGCACTGAGCAGTCAGCCGGCCGAGGTCTCCGCGGCACTCTCTCACCTGATCGCACTGCCGGTGGGGTTCCTGTTGGGTCGGCTCAGGTCGAGGATGCGGCGGAAGCCTGCCGGGGACGCCCGAACGTCCGCGTGAAGTACCCCGTCACCGGGTGCTCTCCGGAGTTCACCCGCACGACCGCGGCGAAGACGGCCGGCAGCGAAGCGGCGTCGGGGTACACCAGGTAGCGCGGCTCCCACACGGGGTGGAACTTCTCCTTGTACTCGTGCAGCCCGCGGAAGCCGTAGAGCGCATTGCCGTTCTCGTACACGAGCGCGAGCAGCTTCTCGGTGACGCCGTTCTCGGCATCCTTGCCCAGACCGGCGAGCGGGCTCAGGCCCATGTTGAAGGTCTCGTAGCCGCGCTCTCGCGTCCACTCGATGAGCCGGACGAAGAGGAAGTCCATCACCCCATTGGGGGCCTCGGGACGGTGTCGCATGAGATCGATGGTCGACCCGTTCTCCTGGTACTCGCTCACGATGTTGGCGAACGCCACGATCGTTCCGTGTTGCGAGCGAACGACCATCACGTCACACCCGCGGATGTAGTCGTCATCGAACCAGCCGAGGGAGAACCTCTTCTCGGACCCCTTGACGGTCGACAGCCACACGTCGCTCACGTCCCGCAACGCCCGCATGGTTCCCGGGGACTGAGGTGCCGGGATGTACTCGGCCACATACCCCTCGCCCGTGAGACGGTTCATCGTGTTGCGCATGGTCCGGAAGGACTTGCCGCTGAGGGTGAATTCCTGCGCGCGCACGATCGCCTCGTGGCCCAGGCACACGGACGCGTAGCCCAGATCACCGTATCCCGGCTCGAGCCGGTCGTCCGTCTCGTAGAACGTCGGGCGCCAGCCGTTGAGCGCCGAGAAGTCCGCGAAGCCTCTGACGGCGCTGGCCAGGTCTTCGGGCGGGCCGATCGGATCGCCGAGCGCGACCGCGATCCCGCCCGAAACGACGTAGCCGATCACGGAGCCGCCGTCGCTGAACCAGTAGGCCTTGTCCGGCAGCAGGACCATCGCGGCCAGAGAGGAGTGGCCGTAGGCCTCGACGATCGCGCGCGCTCGGCGGTGCTCGGCGGCCGAGGCCGGGTGGCGCTGCACGACCGGTCTGAGCAGCGCGATGAGCGCGATGCCGAAGGTGACCGCTCCGATGAGGTAGATCGAGTCGGCGAAGTACCGACCGAACCCGGTGATCGGCTCAAGCCCCGGGTCGTAGAACTGGGTGAACATCACGAACGTTTGCCGCACCGCGGCCCACAGCCCGAAGTTCACGCTGAAGTGCCGATCGAGCAGCCAGAAGCCGGCCGCCCCGTAGGCGAGCGTGATCGCGAGTGCCGCGACGAGGGCGCGCACGCCCTGTCGGATGGACGGCGTGTCGGATCTCGCGTAGAACGCGCCGCCCTCGGTGAGCAGCCAGACCATCACGGCGAGGGCGATGACGGCCTCCTCGTAGTCCAGGCCCTTCAGGAGATGGCTCACCGCCGACAGCGCGAGCAGCGCGATCGTAAGCAGGTAGGCGGCGTGCTTGTGGCGCCAGAGCCCACGCGAGAGCATGACAAGAGCGACTCCGGCGAGCGCGGCCGCGATGTGGCTCGCCTGGATGCCGAATGGCACGAACGTCTCGAGCAGCGCCACCCGCGCTCGAAGGCCGGGGGTGGATGCGGAAAGGATGTTCATCGCCCCGATCGCGAAGACGAACACCGCTGCCGCCTTGGCCGGGAACTCGCTCGTCGCGCGAGCGCGGTCGGCTCGGAACGTGCTCACTCGCGGTAGAAGCGCGAAGCCGGCGAGGAACGGAAGCCAGAACGTGAGCCCGCGGAACGTCAACGAGATCGCAGCGGCCGTGGCCGCGGGCACGCCCAGCGAAGCAAGCAGGACAGCGACGCTGCCTTCGACC
The DNA here is from genome assembly GCA_964500985.1 of uncultured Eubacteriales bacterium. Lineage (GTDB taxonomy): Bacteria > Actinomycetota > Coriobacteriia > Anaerosomatales > PHET01 > CAZCRB01. The sequence continues at coordinate 707 of CAZCRB010000127.1, read as the reverse complement.
ACTCCGACGCCCTGGGGCACGATCGACGTGAGCCAGACGACGATCCCTACCGCGTAGCCGGCCAGGAGCGGCCCCACCGCGTACCACCCGAACGCCCAACCGATAGCGATGAAGCAGCCCAGATCGAGCGTGTGACCGACGACCGCCACCAGCCATGCCGAGACAACCGCCGCAGGCCTCCGGGCACTCAGCTCAACCGCTGCCGAGAACTCCGCGGCAGCCCGCGCCGCCCATGGGCCGGGCGCCGGACGCCTGAAGACGGCCACCAGTCGTGCGACGGCGCGTTCGAGCGCGAGGAAGGCCCGCTCGAGCGTCTGAGGTCGCTTCAGCGCCAGAGCCAGCGCAACGCCCAACGCCGCCACCAGGCCGAGAAAGACGCTCGCAGCGGCAGCCTCGAGCAACGTCAGGCGGCCGAGTACTGCCAGGTAGATGAAGCCGACGGCCATCACCACCGCGAAGCCCGCGAAGTCCGCAAACTGGCCGATGACCACGGCTGCGGCGGCGTTGCCGGGCTCGACGCCGCGGCGCGTGGCGTCGTCGATCATGAGGGCCGGGCCCGCCGTGCCCGCAGACGGCGTGACGGTGTTCACGAACACCGACGCCAGCATGACGGGCGTAAGCTCGGTGACGCGCCGCTGGACACCCACCGCGGCGAACGCCTGCCGATACGTCAGAACGTAGCCGAGGTAGTAGCCGACCTGGAGCAG
>CAZCRB010000126.1:0-4465 GCA_964500985.1 uncultured Eubacteriales bacterium | reverse complement strand
TGGTGCAGATCTCGATGGCTGGCGGCACGGCAATCACGGCCAAGCTCGATCCGCTCGTCTTCCAGACGCCGTGGTCGAACACGATCGTCGTGCCGTTCGTTCTCGACGCGATCAAGAGCGCGGGGATCTCGAAGATCGCCCTGCTGTCGGACACAGGTGGGTACGGCAAGGACGGCAAGGCGGTCATCGAGGCCGATGCGCCCAAGGCCGGTATCGACATCGTCGCCAACGAGACGTTCAACCCCGGCGACACGGACGTCACCGCCCAGCTCACCAAGATCAAGGACTCCGACGCGCAGGCGGTCCTGCTGTGGACCGCGGGCAAGGAGGCCGTGCTCGCGGTCAAGAGCGCCCGGGACCTGGGCATCGAGCTGCCGTTCTACGGTGGTTCGGGCCAGGCCCGCAAGGAGTTCGTCGAGGGCGCGGGCCCGGCGGCTGACGGCTTCGTCTTTGGGACCGGTAAGTCGCTCGTCCCGGCCAACTGGGGTGCGAACACCGCCGAGTATGAGGTCGTCAACGGGTTCGCGACGCGCTATCAGGCCGCCTACGGCGAGCAGCCCGACATCTTCGCCGGGCACGCGTTCGACGCGTTCGCGATCGTGACCGACGCCTTGGCCCGCGCGGGCGCGGACGCCGATGCCGCGGCGGTCGCCGAGGCGGTGCAGGCCACCAAGGGGCTGATCGGCTACGGGGGCACCTTCTCGTTCACCGAGAGCAACCACAACGGTCTGACCGCAGAGGACCTCGCGCTGTACCGGGTGACGGGCGGCACGTGGGAGCCGATGCCGTGACCGTCGTCCTGACCGCGGCAGGAGCGTAGCGTGGAGGCGCTCCTGCAGTTCCTCATAGCCGGCCTCAAAAGCGGCGCGATCTACGCGCTCGTGGCATTGGGCTTCACCATCGTGTTCGCGGCGACCGGCGCCATCAACTTCGCGCAGGGCGAGTTCTTCATGCTCGGCGGCATGCTGGGCGTGTGGCTCTCGTCGGTGGGGCTTCCGTTGCCGCTCGCGGTGTTCGGAGCCGTGGTCCTGACGGCGGGCATCGGGGCGCTCTTCGAGGTGCTCGCGGTCCGCCCCATCGCCGATGGCGACCCGCTTCGCATCATCATGGTCACCATCGGCGGGTCGGTGCTGCTGCGCCAGATGGCGCTGCACCTGTTCGGTCCGGACGAGGTGCCGCTCGCGCCGTTCACCGCGGGCCGGTCGGTGCGCTTCCTCGGCGCCGCGATCGAGCGCCAGACGTTCTGGATATGGGGACTGGCGCTCGTCTCGGTCGCGGTGCTGTGGTTCGTCTACACGCGTACGAGGTTCGGCAAGGCCATGCGAGCGACCTCGCTCACGCGTGACGCGGCGCGGCTCGTGGGCATCGATGCCGCGGCGATGGTCACCGCGTCGTTCGCGCTCGCGGCCGCGCTCGGAGCGGTCGCGGGACTCGTGGTGGCCCCGCTGACCCAGACGGCGTTCGACGTGGGAGCGGGTATCGGCGTCAAGGGGTTCGCCGCGGCGATCCTCGGGGGGTTGGGCAACCCGATTGCGGCGGTTGGCGGCGGCCTGATCCTCGGGGTGCTCGAGAGTCTGACCGCCGGCTACCTCAACCCGCTGTACAAAGACGCGGTCGCGCTCGTCGTGCTGCTCTTGGTGCTGTTCGTGCGACCGCAAGGGATCTTGGGCGGCGCCCGAAAGGAGAAGGTGTGATGGGCGCAACCACGATCAGGCGGGTCATGCCCTTCGCCATCGCGCTCGCCGTCCTTCTCGTGCCCCTGGTGGTGACGGACCGGTTCGTGCTCAAGGTGCTGACGTTCGTCGGCATCAACGCGCTCGTCGTCACGGGCCTGGCGTTGCTGTTCGGGTTCGCGGGCCAGGTCTCGCTCGGTCACGCGGCCTTCGTCGGGCTCGGCGCCTACACGGCGGCGCTGTGCACGGCGCGCTTCGATCTGCCCTGGGTGGTCGGCTTCGCCGCCGCCGGGCTGGTCGCGGCGTTTGGCGGGCTCGTGCTGGCGCTTCCCAGTCTGCGGCTCAAAGGCCACTACCTCGCGATGGCCACGCTCGGATTCGGCGAGCTGATGACGCTCGCGTTCGCCGAGGCCGAGCCGCTGACCGGCGGCGTTGACGGCTTCACGGGCATCCCGTTCCCGTCGGTGGGCGCCTTCGAGCTGCGGACCCCGCAGATGCTGTACTGGCTCGTCTGGGGCGTGGTGGGCGCCGCGCTGCTCGTCTCGGCGAACATGGTGCGCCACCGACCCGGTCGCGAGATGCGCGCGATCCATGGCTCGGTCCTCGGGGCGCTCGCCTCGGGTGTCGATGTGACCGGCGTCAAGGTCCGGACCTTTGTGGTCAGCGCCGCCTTCGCCGGGCTCGCCGGAGCGCTCTACGCGGGTGTCGTGGGATTCATCTCGCCGAGCGTGTTCACGCTGCAGGCTTCGGTCACGTTCCTGGCCATGGCGGTCATCGGCGGCACCGACTCGCTCGCGGGTCCGCTCGTGGCCGCGGTGGCACTGACGCTCGTGCAGTACCTCGACGCGATCGTGCCGGGCCTGTCGAAGGGCGCGGCCGAGACGTTGCAGGCCTACCAGGCCGACATCTACGGCCTGGCCATCATCCTTGTGGTTCTTTTCGCGCCCGCCGGGCTGTCGGGTCTGTGGCGACGCCGGTCGAGGGGGGAGGGGGCCGCATGACGCTGCTCGAGGTCAGAAGCGTGACCAAGCGCTTCGGCGGCCTGACGGCCGTCGACGACGTGAGCTTCGACGTCCACGAGGGTCAGATCAAGGCCCTCATCGGACCCAACGGCGCCGGCAAGTCGACGCTGTTCAACTGCCTGACGGGATTCGAGCGGCCTGACGAGGGCGCGGTGCGGTTCCGCGGTACCGACACGGTCGGTCGGCCGCCGCGCTCGACGGTGCTTGCCGGCATGGCCCGGACATTTCAGAACACGCAGCTCTTCGACCGCATGAGCGCGATCGATAACGTCATGGTCGGCTCCCGTCCCCGTACCGGCACCGGGTTCGCCGCCGCGGCGGTGCTCCTGCCGACCGTTCGCCGTGCCGACCGCGAAGACCGGGCAGCGGCCGCCCGGCTGCTGCGGATGATCGGCATCGAAGAGTGGGCCGACGCGCCCGCCGCCGATCTGCCGGCCGGCATTCGGCGGCTCCTGGAGATCGCACGCGCTTTGGCAACCCAGCCGCGGATGCTCCTTCTCGACGAGCCGGCCGCCGGCCTGAACGGCACCGAGACGCGGGAGCTGGTGGACACCCTGCGCCGCGTGAGGGACGCCGGCGTGACGGTGCTCGTGGTCGAGCACGACATGGGTCTGGTGATGGAGGTGTCCGACGAGATCGTCGTCATCGACCGCGGGCGCAAGATCGCGGAGGGTCCGCCCCGCATGATCCAGAAGGACCCCGCGGTCATCGCCGCCTACCTGGGAGGCGAGATCGAAGATGTCTGAGCCATTGCTGCAGGTCAGCGGGGTACGGGCGGGATACGGGCGCTCCGAGGTCTTGCGCGGCGTCGACCTTGAGGTACGTGCTGGCGAGCTGGTGACGCTCATCGGAAGCAACGGCGCGGGCAAGTCCACGCTGCTCAAGACGCTCGTCGGGCTGGTTCCCGTGTGGGGCGGCTCGATCGTCCATGCCGGGACGAGCGGTGCGCGCATCCGCCCCGAACGCGCCGTGCGCGAAGGCGTGGCGCTCGTTCCCGAGGGCCGCATGCTCTTCGGGCCGATGACGGTGCGCGAGAACCTCGAGCTTGGCGCGTACTGCGCCCGCCGAGGAGTTGTTGCCGAGCGGCTCGCCCGGGTCGAGGCGCTCTTTCCCGTGCTGGCCGAACGTGCCGACCAGCCGGCCGAGACGCTCTCCGGCGGGGAGCAGCAGATGCTCGCCGTCGGTCGCGCGCTGATGAGCGAACCGCGCCTGCTGCTGCTCGACGAGCCGTCGTTGGGCCTCGCCCCGCTCGTGATCGCCGAGATCTTCTCGGCGCTGGACACGTTGCGCGGGCAGGGCATGACGATCCTGCTGGTCGAGCAGGACGCCGCGCTGGCACTCAAGCATGCCGACCGGGGATACGTGATGCGCACCGGGCGCATCGTGTTGTCGGGTCCGGCCGCCGAGCTGCTCAAAGACGAGGACATTCGCCGGATCTACTTGGGATCTTGGCAGGACAACGACGCCGCCGTGGCGTCGGAGGGGTAGGGGAGCGCATGATCTGGAACCCCGAGTACGAGTGCATGGATCGGGCGTCGCTCGAAGCACTGCAGCTCAGACGCCTGCAGATGACGGTGTCGTGGGTGTACGAGCGCGTGGGCCACTACCGCGCACAGCTCGACGAGCGGGGCATCAAGCCGCGCGACATCCGCAGCCTCGACGACGTGCGCAAGCTTCCGTTCACCGACAAGACCGCGCTGCGCGACACGTATCCGTACGGCATGTTCGCGCTCCCGCTCGACGAGGTCGTGCGCATCCACTCGTCGAGCG
>CAZCRB010000125.1:0-4554 GCA_964500985.1 uncultured Eubacteriales bacterium | reverse complement strand
CGACGCGCGCGGCTTTGATGTCGCCGACTTGCGCGATCGCATCCTCGATGTCCTCGACGCGGACCCGGGAGACACTCTGGTCCATGGGATCCCCCTGCTACGGATGAAACTGCTGCGTCTAAATCCCTGCCACTGTGCCCGATGTCACCGGGTCGTTCACTTACGATATGTGTGACGTTCGTCACATGTCAACCTGCGACACCGCGAACGGCACGCACGGCCGGCGCCGGACACGCAAGGAGGGCGCCCGCGGGCGCCCTCCCAAGATGCGATATGACGACAGCTACTCGGCAGGAACGATCAGGCCAAAGTCGCCGTTGGTCCTGCGATACAACACGTTCACGTCGCCGGTCTCGATCGCCTCGAACACGTAGAAGTCGTGGCCGAGCAGCTCCAGCTGCAGGATGGCGTCATCGGCGCTCATCGGCGTGAGCTCGATGGTCTTGGTGCGCACGACCTCGCCCATGTCGAGCTCGGGAAGCACGTCCTCCGGCAGCGGCGTGTCGCCGGGGGCCGTCTTGACCCGCTCGCCCTTGCGGTGATCGCGCAGGCGGGTCTTGTACTTGCGCATCTGACGCTCGAGCTTCTCGGACACCAGATCGATGGCGGCGTACATGTCCGGGGCCGCCTCTTCCGCGCGAACGATCGCGCCCTTCATGAACGCGGTGACCTCGGCGATTGCCTTGTTCTTGTTCGAAGGGTTCTTCTCGACACTCAGCGTTACCTCGACGGTCATGTCGTCTCTGTCGTGGATCTTGGCTACGCGTCCGACCTTCTCCTCTGCGTAGGTGCGAATTGCGGGCGTGACATCCATGTGTCGACCGGTGACGTTGATTTGCATCGTGTGCCTCCTTGGGTTTCCGTCCTGCTTACTGAATACCCTTTGGCGGTCGCAGAACTCCGACTTGGGTCGCGAAACCTGACCACGTGTGGGAACAGTTCTCCCGAGAGGCACCCCGCTTCGCCGACGTGGGTACCTACAACTGTCCTGTTGGTGATGGAAGGAGTCAGCGTGAGACTGTCAGCTCGCAACCAGCTCGAGGGTACGGTCACCGCGATCAAAGAGGGAGCCGTGGAGGCGCAGGTCAGTCTCGATGTCGGAGGGCAGAAGCTCACGGCAGTGGTGACCATGGACGCGGTCAAGGACCTGGGACTTGCCGAAGGCACCCCCGTCATCGCCGTGATCAAAGCCGATCATGTGATGCTCGCCGTCGAATAGACAGCGTCGCCGGGCGTCACCGCGACGACCGGTGGCCTCGTATAGACCAAGGAGGATCCGATGGGCGACACGATTGTGTGGGTCGACATCCCTGTCACTGACATCAAGCGCGCGAGCGCGTTCTACGCTGCGGTCACCGGCGGTGCCGTCATGCCCATGCCCGGCGCCGAGGACGAAGTGGCGCTCCTGATGAGCCCTGACGGCGAGGGCGGAGTGAGCGCAGACCTCTACCTCGGCGGTACTCCGTCCAAGGATGGTGCGACCGTCTACCTCAACACCTGGGGAGATATCGACGCGGTCGTTGCGCGCGTAGCGCCGGCCGGCGGAACCGTTCTCGAAGAGAAGAGGTTCATGGGACCGATGGTCGGCTGGATCGCCTTCATCGAGGACACAGAGGGCAACCGCATCGGACTTCAGCAGCCCGACGACGACAAGTAGTCATCACCGCGCTAAGTCTGCTCGCGGCTTGTGCGCAACAGCCGCGAGCGACGGACCGGTTGATTTATGCCTGTCCCGAGGGAGCCGAAATGTCAGGACGTTCACCGGCGGGCCCGCTCATGGCCGAGCACCGCGTCATCGAGCGGATGCTCGCAATCCTCGAAGCCCAGCTGGGCGTGATGGCCGAGACGCGAACCGCTGACCCCGCAGTAATCGACACGGCGGTCGACTTCATCCGCACGTACGCCGATCGCTGCCACCACGGCAAGGAAGAGGACATCCTGTTCCGCCGCCTCGAGGACAAGCCACTCGATGATGAGCTGGCCGAGATCATGGCCGGACTCGTGGCGGATCACGTGCGGGGTCGAGCGATGACCCGCAGTCTCGACGAAGCCAACACCCGCTATCGGTCCGGCGATGCGGCGGCGCTCAAGGACATCGAATCGTGCGTTCGCGAGCTGGTGGAGTTCTACCCGGTTCACATCGCCAAGGAGGACCGGCACTTCTTCAAGCCGTGTCTCGAGTACTTCACCGACGCGGAGAAGGAAACGATGCTCGCGGATTTCAACGAGTTCGACCGAGCTCTCATCCACGAGAAGTACCGCGGCATCGTGGAGAGCCTTGAGCGGTAGACGCGCCCGGCCTTTCCCGTCAGCGTCTGCTCTGGCTGTCAGAGCCGATGGCCCCAGTGCCCGTGACCCTGAACGAAAGGCGGCCTCCCGTGAAGGAGGCCGCCTCCGTCCTGAAGCGCGGGATGCGCGCTACTTCGCCCTATGCGGGATGGAGATGTTGCCGCCGCCGAGCGGCACTCCGTTGCTCGCCGCAGGCGAAACCATGGTCATGGGCAGCAGCGTCTGACCCGTCGGATCGACGATCTTGATCCAGAACGTGTCGACACCCTTGCCCGGCTCGTTGCGGTCCTGCACGTACACCTCGAATCGGTAGCCCGGCACACGCTCGAGCGATCCCGGCGTCGCACAGTACGCGTAGCCCTTGAACGAGGACCAGCCCATCGGGTTGAGCGGATCGACGACCTGGCCAAGCGACAGCGTTGTGAACACGTCGCTGTCCAGAGCGAACACGGTCCCGTCGGCCATCGAACGGTTCAAGACGATGCTGCCCTTGGGGGCGGTGCCCGCCTTGCCGTACTTGCTCACGAAACCAAAGCTCGTCTTGTCGCTCGTGCCCGGCCAGTTGAACCAACCGCCGCCGGTCACAAAGCCGAGGCTCGGGTCGTAGACGGTGAAGGCCGACTCGCTCGCACCCGTGTAGTAGCCGCCGTCGACCGTGACGAGCACGGTGTAGGCGTTGACCAGGACGCCGGCCGGGAACGCGGCCACGACGCGTCCGCTGTCGTTGGGGTGCAGCACCGGCAGGATCACCTGGCTGCCCGGTCCAACAGGATCGAGCACGACATGGACGTCCGCCAGCTTGATGTCGCCCAGCTGCGCGGGGTCGGTCTCGTCTTCGGCCACGTCGATGGCCAACGAGAACGCCGGAGCGGCTCCGCCGGGCGCCGTGACCTGCACGGCGGCCGGGTTGCTGTCCGGGAATGTCACGAGCGCGTCTTCTGCCAGCACGTGGATCGTCGAGCGTGTCGACGCCTTGTCGCCGGCCGAATCGGTGATCTCGAAGTCGATCGGGTAGTCACCGGCCGGCTCGAGGATCTGACCGTTGTACCAGATGCGGAACCCGGTCCCCTCCGGGAACTGGACGTTGGAGATCATGCTGGTCGCCGCGATCGCAGACGGCATAGTCGAGGTGGTCAGCGGCAGTCCCGATGTCTCGTCGATGTCGCCACCGTTGAGGGCGATCTCGTCGATCGTGTCGGAGTACTGCTTGGTCTGCTCCTCGGGATCCACGCCGATGCTCGGCGGGTCGTTGATCGAGTTCACCGTGATGGCGACCGTCACCACGTCCGAGTCGCTCGATGCGTCGCTCGCGAAGTACGTGAACGAATCGGGCCCGTGGTAGTTGGCGGCCGGCTTGTAGGTGAACGAGCCGTCGCTCGCGAACTCAAGCTCGCCGTTGGTCGGCTCATCGACCAAAGTCGCCGTGATGGGATCGCCATCGCCGTCGAAGTCGTTGCCCAAGACGCCCGGAGCAGCGACGCTCAGCGAGGCGTCCTCGTCGACCGAGTACTCGTCCGCCACCGCGGTGGGCGGGTCGGCCACGGCGTTGATCGTGATGAACACGCGTCCGCCACCGGCGACAACCACACCGTCGTCAACGCTGTAGCCAAAGCCGTCGGCACCGTTGAAGTCCTTTGCCGGCGTGTAGTCGAACCCACCGTCGGGATTCAGCGCCAGCGAGCCGTGCTCGGGATCGGCGGCGAGCAGCGCGGTGATGACATCACCGTCGATGTCGCTGTCAGCCTCCAGGCAGCCGGGAGCGTCCACGTGCAGCGGCTGGTCCTCGTCGATGGTGTAGTACTCGTCGCTCACGGTCGGCGGGTCGTTGACCGGGGTCACGTCGATGGCGACGATGCCGTCGCGCTCGGACAGGGTCTCACCGTCGAACACCGAGTAGGTGAACGAGTCGGGTCCGTTGTAGTTGGGCGTCGGCGTATAGGTGAACGAGCCGTCCGGAGCCAAGGCGAGCGCCCCGTGCAGCGGCAGTGAGGTCAGGGTCGCCGACAAGACGTTCAGATCGGCGTCCACGTCATTGGCGAGGACGCCGGCTGCGGCCCCGAGGGTCAAGACGCCGTCCTCCGGCACCGCGTAGCCATCGTTGAACGTCACCGGTGCGGTGTTGAGCATCCACGTGAAGACGTCCCACTGCGAGCCCATGTAGCGGACGAACGCGATCCGGCTCCCGTCGATGGCGGGGCAGTCTTCGCGCAGGTCGTTGCTGGTGAGCTGCTTGGTCCCGAGCTCGGGCGTCCACAGGAACAGGTC
>CAZCRB010000124.1:0-4746 GCA_964500985.1 uncultured Eubacteriales bacterium | reverse complement strand
ATCGCGGGCCAGTTCCGCCCAAAGAAGAAGTAGATGACCAGGCCGACGTAGGGCAGGGCGAACAGCACGAGCAGCCACGCGAGCGAGGCCGTCGGATCGCGGTCTTCGCTGACGATGAGCACGGCCACGGCGATCCAGTACGCGAGGATCGCAAGATCGAGCACCAGCCAAGCGTTCACGTGTTCGTCCTTTGGGTCGGCTCTTGCGCGGTGCGCCATCCGGGCTGCGGGCGCCTGATACTGCGGCCCACACGTCCGTCGGGGAGTCTTTGCCCAACTTCTTCCTCGGCTGCGGCGTCGAGCGGTGCCTCGGGTACAACAACACCCAAAGGATGCGGGCTCGGCCGACCTGCGGGCGAGGCGCGCACGTCACGTGGCGTATCGGACGAAGGGGAAGCCGACGATGGACGAGCACCCGACCCACCTGCCAGCGCTCGGTGAACGAGTTGCCGACATGATGCCCCTGCTCACCCGCGAGCTCTCCGACCTCATCGCGATCCCGTCGGTCTCCGAGGCCGGCTATCCCGAGTCCGCGCGCCCCGAGCTGCTGCGTGCCTGCGCGATGATCTCGGACCTGCTGCGCGAGGCGGGCTGCACGACGGTCGAGGCTCTCGAGCTGCCCGACACCGCGCCGGTCATCATCGCCGAGATCGAGGCGCCGCCCGGTGCACCGACCGTTCTGCTCTACAGCCACTACGATGTCGTGCCGGCCGGCGACGAGTCGCTGTGGAGGAGCCCCGCGTTCGAGCCGACGCTGCGAGACGGGGCGCTGTACGGTCGCGGAGCGGGAGACACGAAGTCCAACATCATCGCCATCGTCGGCGCGTTGCGCGCGTGGGGCGGGCGGCCGCCCGTCGGCGTCAAGGTCGTCATCGAGGGCCAGGAGGAGGTCGGCGGCGGTGCCCTGACCACCTACCCGCCTCAGGATCCGGGCCTGTTCGCCGCCGACGCGATGATCATCGCTGACATGGGCAGCGTGCGCCCGGGCGCACCCACCCTGACGGTGGCCTTGCGCGGCATGGCGAACGTCACGGTCGAAGCGCGTACGCTCGCCTCGGGCAAGCACAGCGGACAGTACGGCGGCGCGGCTCCCGATGCGCTGCTGGCTCTGATCCGGGCGATCTCGACGCTGCACGATGCGGACGGCAACGTGGCCGTGGCGGGCCTGCTGCGCGAGGAGTGGACCGGGGGCGGCAGCACCGACGAGGAGTTCCGCGCCCTTGCGGAGGTGGCCGATGGCCAGCCCCTCATCGGTACCGGTTCGTTGGGCTCCCGGGTCTGGTCGGGGCCGGCGATCACCGTCATCGGCATCGACGCCCCCTCCGTCGACGACGCGATCAACGCGGTGTCGCCCTACGCTCGGGCCAAGATCAACGTGCGCGTGCACCCGCGGCAGGACGCGCGCGAGGCGCAGGCGGCGGTCATCGACCATCTGCGAAACGTGCTCCCGTTCGGCATCAGCCTGACGGTCGAGCCCGGTCCCACGGGCAACGGGTTCGCGGCCGAGACGACGAGTGCCGCGTTCGCGGCAGCGTCCGACGCGTGGAGCGCCGCGTGGGGCGCGGACACCGTGACCGCGGGCAGCGGGGGGTCGATCCCGCTGGTCAGCGCACTTGCCGAAGCGGTGCCCACGGCCAGCATCATGCTCGGCGGCGCGACCGACGGTTTCGCCAACATCCACGGCCCCAACGAACGCGTGCTGCTCGACGAGTTCGAGAAGACGACGCTGGCCATCGCCGACTTCCTCGGCAGGTTCGCTACCGTGTCCACAGAAGGGGGAGCCGGTGAGCGCTGAGAACGCCGTGGCCGCAAAGCCCGAGAAGCGTGGCGCGCTGGGCGGCGTCCTCGACTTCATCGAGCGGGTCGGCAACAAGGTCCCGCACCCGGCGATCCTGTTCCTCGCGTTGTGCGTGGGCGTGATCCTGCTGTCCCAGGTCCTGTACCTCATGGACGTGAGCGCCACCTACGAGGTGATCAAGCCGCCACCGGCCGCCGTTGAGGAGTTGGACGTCGCCGGCTCGGTCCTGCCGGCGGAGGTCCTGCCCCCCGAACAGGCGAGTGCGGGCGACTACCGTGTGGTGGAAGAGACGGTCCGCGCGCGAGGACTCCTGACCGCGGACGGCATCCGCTACCTGTTCACGTCGTTCGTGCACAACTTCATGGGCTTCACGGCCATGGGGATCATCCTGATCGTGATGATCGGCGTGGGCGTGGCCGAGATCTCGGGACTGATCGCATCGCTGATACGCAAGCTGGTCGCCGTCTCCTCGGTCGCGATGCTCACCTACATCATCGTGTTCCTCGGCATCATCTCGAGCATCGCGTCTGACGCCGGCTATCTCGTGCTCATCCCACTGGGGGCGGCCGCGTTCATGAGCGTCGGTCGCAACCCGCTTGCCGGGATGGCGGCTGCGTTCGCGGGCGTCGCGGGGGGCTTTGGCGTCAACCTGCTCGTCACGCCCACCGACGCGATCCTGACCGAGATCACGAACGAGGCGATCCACCTGGTCGAGCCGGCGCGCTCGATCGACATCACGGCGAACCTGTACTTTGGTATCGCGTCGACGGTGCTGCTCACCATCGTGCTCGCACTGATCACGACAAGGGTCGTCGAGCCGCGGCTCGGCGCCTACGATCCGGCACTGGCCCCGACCGACGACGAGAACGCCGAGGGCGCCGACGCCTTCAAGAACATCACGCCGGAGCAGGACGCCAAGGGCCTGCGCTGGGCCGGGTTCGGTCTGCTGGGCGCCGTTGCGCTGGTCGGCGTGCTGACCTTCCCCCCGGGCGCTCCGTTGCGCGACCCGGTCACGCAGCAGATCATCGGCACCTCGCCGTTCATGTCCAGCCTGATCGTGATCATCGCCCTGCTCTTCTTGGCGGCGGGGCTCGGCTACGGGCGCGGCGCCGGGACGCTCAAGACCAACGACGAGGTCATCGGCGCCATCACCAAGTCGTGGGCCGGGCTGGCGGGGCTCCTGTTCCTGTTCCTGCTGATCGCGCAGTTCATCGCGTACTTCAACTACTCGAACATGGCGCAGATCGCCGCGGTGCGGCTGGGCGACACCATCGAGAGCATGAGCGTCGGCAGCGCGTGGCTGTTGCTCGGCGCGATCCTGATCACGCTGATCGTCGGCATCATCATGCCGCAGGCGATCGCGAAGTGGGCGCTGCTGGCGCCGATCTTCATCCCGCTGTTCCTGCGGCTCGGCATCGCGCCGCAGACCGTGCTCGCCGCCTACCGCGTCGCGGACTCGCCCATGAACATCGTCACTCCGATCATGGCGTACTTCCCGCTGATCGTGGTGTTCGCCGCCCGCTACGACAAGAAGTCCGGCATCGGTACGGTGATAGCCCTGATGCTGCCGTACTTCGTCGCGCTGGTCGTCGTCTGGACGCTGTTCTTCCTCGCGTGGTATCTGCTCGGAGTCCCGTGGGGCCCCGGAGCGCCGGTCTAGCGAGGTCGCGCGTCTGCATTGTCGGCGGTGCCGCCGGGAGAAAAAACACGAGGTCAGACCCCCTGACCTCCACCTTTACCTTACCACGATCCGGCGCTCAAATCGAGTCCTGTATCTCTTCGCGGAGGAGCGTATAACCAGGTACTCGAGGTGATGTGAATGCTTGTTCCGTTTGGTGGTGACGCGGCCGACCTGCAGCTGAGGGCGGCCGCCCGCGAGCTTGAATCCTGCAACGCGGCGATCGGCCGATACGGCCTGTCACTCTCTTCTTCCGATGTCGAGGCGCTCGTGGTGGGGCGGCTCGAGGCGCTCGAAGTCAGCGAGCGGATCGAGTTCGGCGGTGGGGTGGTCAAGCAGCTCGTCCTGGCCTTCGCCGGCTCCCCGTTCGTGTCGCAGATCAACTTCGTGCCCACGCTGCTCGAGCTCCAGGAGCTGTTTTACGAGTTCAAGAACGAGTCGCTCGAGCAGATCCCTGACGACGACCTCATCGCGAAGATGCGTTCACTCTTCGACGACCCTGCGCAAGGTGACCTCGGATACTTGGAAGAGGCCCTCTTCGAGGGACTGGCGCGCCACGTCCGCGAGGAGGCCGTCGAAACGGGCGTGGAGTACGACGCGGCCGATCCGCTGGCCGACCGCGCTGCCGCAAACGCCGCGACGCTGGCGCAGCACCGCTTCAACGTGTCGGACTGGGTGGACGAGACGTACGCACCGGGGTGGGAGGGCTCGAGCTGGCTGGACGAGTAGAGGAGCGGCACATGCGCGAGGACGACCGACCGGTCCCGGCAGCGGATGCAGGTCCCGCCATCGTTGGGAACGCCGGCGGCGCGCTGGGCACCGCCGAGGACGCGGCCGGCTTCCAAGAGCGGTTCGTGCGTCTGCTTGAGCGGCGCACCGCGATCTACACCATGGGCGACAGCACGTCGGTGCCCAAGCACGTCGCGGCGGACCTGCTGCGGTCGGTCAGCTTCGTGCTCGGCATCGATCCCGCGCATCCGGAGATTCCCGAGCGGCTGTTGACGGTCGACCTTGAAGACGAGTTCCGGCGCAACCTCGCCGTGCTCGAGACCAAGGTCGAGCTGACCGCGACGCTGTGGCGTCGGGCCATCGCCACGATGCCGCCGATCTCCAGCACCGCGCTGCACGACACGCTCGCGAGCATCGGCGACTTCCCCAAGTACTACGACGCGCGCTCGATGGCGCACGAGATGCCGTGCAGCATCGACTACCCGTTGTGCCATCCGGTGCCGGAGTCGCTCGTGGGCGTGGACTACATCAACGAGTACCTG
>CAZCRB010000123.1:0-4795 GCA_964500985.1 uncultured Eubacteriales bacterium | reverse complement strand
TCTACCGCGTCTTGCGCGACATCGCCTCGCGCGAGGGCGCCGGCTTCGAGATCACGAACCGCGAGATCGCCGAGCGTGCCGGCGCGCAGAACCGGGGCTTCGGGCTCGACGAGCGCGGGGTCTCCTCGGCCCTCGGGGTCTTTCGCGAGCTGGGCCTCGTCACAGGGGAGGGGCACGGCCAGTTCCGCCGGCTCACCGTGGTGCCCGACGCGCCCAAAGTTGAGCTGACCTCCAGCGTCCGCTACCAGGAAGGCCTCGAAGAGGTCGACGAGTTCGCGGAGTTCCGCTCGTGGGTGCTTTCGAGCACGGCAGAGGAGTTGCTGGCGCGCTTCAACCGTCCTATTCTTCCCACAACCTCCTGACGAGCGAAAAGGGTCCCGTGAGCGCAACTCTCGAACAGATCGAAGCGCAGGTGCGGGCGTACAACCCGGACGCCGACCTCACGGGGATGGACGAGGCGTACGCGCTCGCGCTGTCCGCTCACGACGGCCAGATGCGCAAGAGCGGCGAGCCGTTCATCAACCACCCGCTCGAGGTCTCGCTCATCCTCGCCGAACTGCATCTCGATACCGCCACGCTCAAGGCGGCGCTCCTGCACGACGTGGTCGAGGACTCCGAGATCACGCTCGACGAGGTGCGCGAGGGCTTTGGCGACGAGGTCGCCGAGCTGGTCGACGGCGTCACCAAGCTCGGGCGCATCGAGTTCGAGTCGCTGTCCGAGGCGCAGAGCAACAACCTGCGCAAGATGCTCATCGCGATGGCGAAGGACATCCGCGTCATCCTCATCAAGCTTGCCGACCGGCTGCACAACATGCGCACGCTCGCCGCGCTACCCGAGGAGCGCCGGATCGAGAAGGCGCGCGAGACGATGGAGATCTACGCGCCGCTCGCGCACCGCCTGGGCATCTCGAGCATCAAGTGGGAACTCGAGGACCTCGCGTTCTATTACCTGGAGCCGCACAAGTTCCACCAGGTGTCGCGGATGGTCGCCGAGAGCCGCAAGGCGAGGGAGGACTACCTCGCGCGCGTCATCGACCAGCTGACCGACGAGCTGCACGCCGTGGGCATCGAGGCGAAGATCTCGGGCCGCCCCAAGCACCTCTACAGCGTGTACCAGAAGATGACCCAGAAAGGTAAGGACTTCAACGAGATCTACGACCTCATCGCGCTGCGCGTGATCGTCGACTCGGTGAAGGACGTCTACGGGGCGCTCGGCACCGTCCACTCGATCTGGAAGCCGGTCCCGGGCCGCTTCAAGGACTACGTGGCGATGCCCAAGTTCAACATGTACCAGTCGCTGCACACCACCGTGATCGGACCGTCGGGGCGTCCGCTCGAGATCCAGATCCGCACCGAGGAGATGCACCGCACCGCCGAGTACGGCGTCGCGGCCCACTGGCGCTACAAGGAGGGCCTGAAAGGCGAGGACTCCTTCGACGAGCGCCTCGCGTGGCTCCGCCAGATGCTCGAGTGGCAGACCGAGCTCAAGGACCCGCGTGAGTTCATGGAGGCCCTCAAGATCGACCTGTTCGAGGAGGAGGTCTTCGTCTTCACGCCCAAAGGCGACGTCATCTCGCTGCGGCGCGGCTCGACCCCCATCGACTTCGCCTACGCCATCCACACGGAGGTGGGGAACCACACCGTCGGCGCCAAGGCGAACGGGGCGATCGTGCCGCTCGGCTACGAGCTGCAGATGGGCGATCGCATGGAGATCCTCACCAACAAGAGCGCCAAACCGAGCCGTGACTGGCTCAACATCGTCAAGACGTCGAGCGCGCGCTCCAAGATCCGCAACTACTTCTCCAAGGTCTCGCGCGTCGACGACCTGCAGCGCGGCAAAGACGAGCTCGCCAAGGTGATGCGCAAGCACGGTGTCGGCATCGGGTCCAAGGCCGCCGAGAAGGTCCTCGACGCGGTGGCCGCCGAGATGAACTACACCAAGGGCGAGGACCTGCTTGCCCAGATCGGCGGCGGGAAGCTCTCCGCCAAGCTCGTGGCGACGCGCCTGCTCAAGCACATGAGCAAGGAAGGGGAGGGTCCCGAGCAGCCCAAGCCCGAGGAGTCGCTGCCGCTCGACGTGCCCATGACGCCGCCGCGCCGTGCGCGCAAGCGCCCCGGCGGGGGTGTGGTGGTCAAGGGCATCGACGACGTGCTGGTCAGGCTCGCCAAGTGCTGCAATCCGGTTCCCGGCGACGACATCATCGGGTTCGTGACGCGGGGCCGGGGGGTCTCGGTGCACCGGAAGAGCTGCCCCAACGCCCGCGACCTGCTCTCCAGCCCGGAGCGCATCATCGACGTCGAGTGGGACCAGGGCTCCAAGGCGACGTACCAGGTCGAGATCTTCGTCGAAGCGCTCGACCGGCTGCGCCTGCTCCAGGAGGTGACGATGGCGATCGCCGAGTCGGGGGTCAACATCCTGTCCTCCTCGACGACGACGCACCGTGACGGCATCGTCGACATGCGCTTCCTGTTCGAGATCGGCGAGATGAGCCGCCTCGACGCGCTGCTGAGGGACGTGCGGGGGGTCAACGGCGTGTTCGAGGCCCGCCGCATGATGCCCGGTGAGGCGACCCAGAAGAAGCGGGCCGGCCGCTAGTCGGCGACGACGCGGTCGCGGCCGGCGGCCTTGGCGGCGTAGAGCGCCTCGTCGGCCCGGTGCACGAGGGATTCGGGCGTGTCGCCGGGGTGCGACATCGCCGTGCCCACGCTCACGCTGACGCGCAGCCGGACGTCGTTCGCCGCGATGTCGGTCGAGCCGACCTCGGCGCGCAGGCGCTCGCCGAGCGCCGCCAGGCCCGCCGCGTCGATCTGAGGCGCCACGACCAGGAACTCCTCGCCACCGAAGCGTCCCACGACGTCGTACTCGCGGATGACGGCGGTCAGCCGCGCCGCGACCGCGGCCAGCACCAGGTCGCCCGCCGCGTGGCCGAAGTCGTCGTTGACGCGCTTGAAGTGGTCGATGTCGATCATCGCCACGCCCACCACGGCGCCGTCGCGCTCGAACCGGGCGAGCTCGGACGTCAGGCGCTCGGCGAGCGCCCGGCGGTTGGCGATGCCGGTGAGCGCGTCGGTGGTCGCGATCCTCTGGAGCTGCGCCTCGGACTCGTCGACGCGCACGGCGAGCCGGTACACCATCAGGTACAGGCCGACCTCCGTGCCGATGATGACGATCAGCCAGACGAGCATGAGCCACGCCGCGTCCCGGCGCAGGCCGGCATCGACCCGTGCGAGCGGTACGCTCACCGAGATCGCGCCGCGGATGTCGCCCACGCGATACCCCTGCCCGGCGTGGCAGGTCAGGCACGACTTCTCGGTGATCAAGGGCCTCATCGCGCGGTAGAAGCGCTTGCCCGCGCGCTCGTCGATGCGGCTGACGGGGGTCTTGTCGGAGGTGAACCCCTCCAAGGATGCGCGCTCCCAGGCGTCGGGCGCGTGGGCGGGGTTGACCGGCTTGAGGCTCGTGAGGCGAAACGTCACGCCCTGGCGAGCGTTGACGATCCGGGATATCTCCGAGGTCATCGCGGAAGGGTTGCGCAGCGTGAGCGCCTGCCCGGACACGGTCGAGGTGTCGGCCTCGACGCCGAGGCGCACGAGGTACGGGTTCGTGTCGACGCCCGGCCCCTTGGTGACCCAGGTGCCGCCGTGCCCCGAGTTCCAGTCGCGCGCCGCCACGATCAGGTCCGTGTACGAGGTGGCCTGCTCGTGGACCGCCTCGTAGGCGAGGTGGGCGGTGCGCAGGTAGATGCCAACGATGACGATCGTCGTGAACAGCCCGATGATCACCCCCATCTGCACCGCGAAGGTGCGGACCGGAAGCGATCTTCCCAGTATGCGTGTGACCGGGTCGCTCACGACTCGATGCCTTTCCGGGTGACGGCGGCGGCACGATACAATCCGCTCGACCGGCACGGACGCGCCGGCGACACCCATTCTCTTTTGAGAGGTATCGGCTTGAACGTCACCGGAGTAGAGGTCGGACCGCTTCTGGCCAACTGTTGGATCGTGTCGGCATCGGCGTCGAGCCCGGTCGTCGTGGTAGATCCCGGCGGCGACGCGGACGTGATCCTGGCGCACGTCGGCACGCGCGAGGTCGCGGCCGTCGTGCTGACCCACGGCCACTTCGACCACGTGGGGGGAGCGGCTGCGCTCGTGGAAGCGACCGGCGCGCCCCTGCTTGTTCACGAGGCCGATGCGGCACGACTGGCCAGTGATGGCCCCACCGGCACCGGCGGGGCGCCGTTCGGCTTCGCCGGGATCGTGGCGCCGCACCCGGATGGCACCTTGCGCGACGCCGACGTCGTCGAGGCGGGCGCGCTGACCCTCGAAGTCCTGCACACCCCGGGCCACACGGCCGGCGGCATCTGCCTGTTCGCCCTCGACCCCGACGGCGGCGCGCCGCACCTGTTCTCCGGAGACACCCTGTTCGCGGGCAGCGTGGGGCGCACCGACTTCCCCGGCGGCGACGGGCGGGCGCTCGCGGCGTCGATCGCCGCGAAGCTCTCGGCGCTGCCGCCCGAGACCGTCGTGCACCCGGGCCACGGACCCGACACGACCATCGCACGAGAGGCCCGTCTCAACCCGTTCTGGCCACGCACCTAGGCCCGCGCCGAGCGTAGCGTCTGAGCCGCTGCTCGCGGTACACTCGTGCACTGCACGCCCGCCGTCACACGGAAGGCCGGACCCGTCTCGTGAGCCAGAACTACCAAGCCCCCAAGGGCACCGCCGATATGCTCCCCGATACCGCACGAGCGTGGGAGTTCATGCTGCGCACGGCGCAGGAGCTGTTCGCCCGCTA
>CAZCRB010000122.1:0-4911 GCA_964500985.1 uncultured Eubacteriales bacterium | reverse complement strand
GGAGCCCCCCGTGTTCGGTTTTGGAGTCCCCAGCATCAAGGTCGACCGGCTCGCGGGCCGGCTCGAGATCCCGGGAAGCGTCCTGGTCGACGTCCGCGAGCCCGACGAGTTCGCCAACGGGCACGTGCCCGGCGCGGTCAACATCCCGCTGGGCCAGCTGCCCGTTCGTCTTGGCGAGCTCGATACGCAGGCAGAGACCTACGTGATCTGTCAGTCCGGCAGGCGAAGCAGCCAGGCGGTACGGACTATGAAGAAGGCGGGTTTCAATAAGGCGTACAACGTGACCGGTGGCACCTCGGCGTGGCGGGGGAAGCTAGAGAAGTAGTGCCGGACCACGCCCGCACTACCCAAGCCGATGCGCCCAGTGAAGGGGCCAGCAAGATGACACGCGAGAAGATCATCAAGACCGATGACGAGTGGAGATCACTTCTCACCGCCGAGCAGTTCCGCGTGCTGAGGCGCGCGGGCACCGAGCCGGCGTTCTCAGGGGCCCTGACCGACCTGGCCGAAGACGGCACCTATGCCTGTGCGGGCTGCGGCTCGACACTGTTCTCGAGCGACGCCAAGTTCCACTCCGGCTGCGGGTGGCCGAGCTTCTTTCGGCCCATCGAGCCGGACGCGGTCACCGAGCATCGTGACGCGAGCTTTGGGATGGTGCGTACCGAGGTGCGCTGCGCGGTGTGCGACGGACACCTGGGGCACGTCTTCGATGACGGCCCGATGCCGACGGGCCTGCGCTACTGCATCAACTCCGTGGCCATCGCGTTCACTCCCGAGAAGCGCTAAAGTTCGCTGTCAAGCGGCACGATACTTGCATTTAGAGGCCCGTTGGGGCCGTTCTGAGAGTCCGGGAGTCTGTTGAAGCACCTCGTCGACAACCGTAAGGCACTGCTCGTGATCGCGACGATCGTCGCGTTCGTGGCTATCGTCGTGCCTTCTTGTCGCATGGTGGGGTGCTCGATGGAGATGGGCGGCGCAATGCCGTTCCCCGGGCAGGTCGGTGCCGGCTTCTTTGGTGACTGCGGCGGCACGATCGCGGCCAACGGGACTCCCGTGGCCATAGTGCCGTCCGGTGCCGATGCGCTGGTCTTGGCGCTCGTGGGCATGGTGCTTGCCGCCGTCGCCCTCTTTGCCCGCCAGCCTTCGGTCGAGCCCGTCCGTGTGTGGCGTGAGGACCCGCCTCCGCCGCCGGAAGAGCCGCGCGGAGAGCGCTTCAGAGTCTAATACGCTCCTTGTGACCGTCTGCGGTGGCGTGTCCGCGCCCGCAGACGAGTTCGTCGTGTATACCCGTATCGGTATACTCCACCTGACGATTCGCAAGGAGCGATTCACTTGTCCGCTTTCATCATCTCCATGTTCACGCTGGGGCTCGCGACGAGCCTGCACTGCGTGTCCATGTGTGGGCCACTCGTCCTGACCTATGCGGTCAAGGGCGAGCAGGACGGCCCGTGGTATCGCAAGCTCACGCCCAACGTGGCCTATCAGGGTGCGAAGATCTTCAGCTACATGGCCGTCGGTCTGGCCCTGGGCTTCGTCGGATCGTTCTTCGATCTGGGCGCGATCCGTCCGTACATCATGTTCCTCGCCGGCGTGTTCATGATCATCCTTGGTCTGGGCATGACGGGCAGGGTGCCGTGGGCCGCTCGCTTCACCCCGCGCCCGCCGCAGTGGCTGATGAACTCCTTGGTCAAGCTGCGCCGCAAGTCGACGGCCGACGCCGCCGCAGGCGACAGCACGCTTGCCACGCCGATCGTGTTCGGCCTGATGACCGGCCTGCTCCCGTGTGGCCCGCTGATGGCCGCCCAGGTTGCCGCCGCCGCCTCCGGCAGCGCAGCGACCGGCGCACTCGGCATGGCCGCGTTCGGTCTCGGGACCGCTCCGTTGATGATCGCGTTCGGTACCGCCGGCTCGCTCATCCCGCGCGTGTGGAAAGAGCGCATGATGACCGTGCTCGCCATCGGCGTGATGATCTTCGGGCTCGTGTTCATCAATCGCGGCCTGATGCTGACCGGCGCACCGGTGAACTTCAACACCGTCAAGAGCGCGGTGGTCGGCACGCAGGTCGCCGACACGACCCAGTACCAGACGGGCGCCGACGGCGTCGTCGAGGTTCCGCTCTCCATCGTCAACACGCAGTTCGTGCCCGCCACGGTTCAGATCCCCGCCGACAAGCCCGTCCGGCTCGTGGTCGACCGCCAGGAGGCCAACGCGTGCTCCGACCAGCTCGCCTTGCCGCAGCTGGGGATCCTGGTCGACTTGGCGCCTAACGCCGTGACGACCGTCGACGTCCCCGCGACCAAGGCCGGCACCTACACGCTGACGTGCGGCATGGGCATGATGAGCGGCCAGTTCATCGTCGGCACCGCCGCGGCGAAGAGCCCGCTCGGCTCCCCGCTGCCGTGGCTGCTTCTCGCAGTCGTGTCGGCCGGCGGCGCCCTGTGGATCGCGCGGCGTCGCGAGCAGCGTTCCGCCGACGCCAAGCCGGGCAACGCCCACAAGCCCGCGTCCTCGCCTGAGACCCGCCCCGCAGGGCTGTTCGGATTCAACCGTACCGAGACGCTCGTGATCCTCGCTGCTGTCGCGGCCGCCGTTCTGGCCGGCCTCGCCATCGGCGGCTGGTTCGCCTGAGCCCTGAGACTAGGAGACGTACTGAGATGAGCACTCCCACCAAGAAGAGCAACAACGTCCGCTATATCGTGCTGGCGGTTTTGATCGTCGGCGCGTTCTTTGGAGCCTACTCGTTCGCGCAGGCGCGCAACGCGTCGTCGTTCGCGCCCGGTCAGACCGCCGCATCGGGAGCGACGCCCGCTTCCAACCCGGGATCCGCCGCGGGCGGGTCCGGCTGCGCGTGCTGCGGCTCGACCGCTCCCACTGCGGGCGGCATCACCGGCGACCCTGTTGAGGGGGCCGCGACGGTCAACGGCGGCACGCAGGCGCTCGCGGTCGACCTGTCGGCCGGCTACTACCAGCCCAACGTCATCAAGCTCAAGGCCGGCGTTCCCGCCGAGATCACCTTTGGTCAGTCCAGCGGCTGCACCGGTCAGGTCATGAGCAAGGACCTCGGCTTCTTCGAGGACCTGACGACCGGCGCCAAGACCGTGAAGATCGCAGACCCGCAGCCCGGCGAGTACGCATTCTCGTGCGGCATGTCGATGGTCTACGGCAAGATCGTGGTCGAGTAGCCACATGTCCGCTGAACTCCACACCGGCGGAGTCGTCCGCATGACCCTTGGGGGCCGCACCCAGAATCGCGAGGTTCTCGGGATGCTGCTCTCCGAGGCTGCGGGCATCGACGCCTTCCACATCGACGACAACGGCGTGCTCACCGCGTACGTCTCGCCTGGCCATGGCGAGCTCGACATCGTTCGAGCGCTCGTGGCCGCGGGGATGTACCCGCTGGAGACGCTCGACGTCGACCAGACCTTCTCCGGAGGTTCTCGTGCCAGCTGATACTGCATACAGAGTCCGTACGCTCGCCGTGCAAGGCATGCACTGCGGCGCGTGCGAGAAGCTCATCACCATGAACGCCCGCACCATCGACGGCGTGGCCGCAGCCACCGCCGACGCCGCGGCCGGGACGCTGACGGTCTACCTCGAATCCGAGGTCGCGCCCGACTCGCTCATCGCCGCGATCCGCGCCGCCGGCTTCGAGCCGGGCGAGCCGCTCGTCGTCGACGAAACCGAGGCGAGCGAGCTCCCGGCAGCCGCCCCGGCTCCGGCCGCTGCCCCCGTGGCCCCCGCCGCTACGGCCCCCGCGCCCGCTCCGATGCCGGACGCATGCGACTCCGCATGCCCGGTGCCCGCGCCCGCGCCCGCCGACGAGCAGGCCATGCACGCCATGCACGCCGATGACGCCCACATGGCCGCCGAGGAAGCCGAGATCGCGCGCCTCGACACGCTGCCCGACGCCCCGCCGGTCCCCGCCGACGACGCGGTGTTCGGCGCGACGTTCGCCGTGGGCGGCATGACCTGTGCCTCGTGCTCCGCGATCATCGAGAAGACGCTCGCCAAGACGCCCGGCGTCACCGGCGCCACCGTCAACCTTGCCACCGAGCGCCTCGTGGCGAACTTCGACCCCGCCGTGATCGACGCCGCCCGCATCGCCGGCATCGTCGACGGTCTCGGCTACTCCGCGACCGAGCTCGGAGAGGCCCCCAAGGCCGAGCCGGGCAAGGTCACGTTCGCGGTGACCGGCATGACGTGCGCGTCGTGCTCGGCGGTCGTGGAGAAGACGCTCGGCAAACTCGCCGGCGTCGACACCGCCTCGGTCAATCTCGCCAACGAGACGGCCACGGTGGTGTTCGATCCGGCGATCATCGGGATCGACGAGCTCATCACCGCGATCAAGGGTGCCGGCTACGGCGCTTCGGTCAAGGTCGATGCGGCTCCCGGCTCATCCGCGGCCGACACGCAGGCCGAGGAGCACGCCGCTACCTACCAGCGCGAGCGCCGGATGTTCATCTTCTCGCTCGCACTCTCCATCCCGCTGTTCATCATCGCCATGGTGCCGCCGTTCATGGACGCCATCCCGCTCGCCATCGCCGAGTGGCTCGCCAACACGTTCGGTGGCGCGTGGGACCCGATGATGGTCGGCAAGTACCTGATGTTCCTGCTGGCCACGCCGGTGCAGTTCGTCGCCGGCGCCCGCTTCTACCGCGGTGCGTGGCACGCGCTCAAGCGCCGCACCGGCAACATGGACCTGCTCATCGCCATCGGCACGAGCGCCGCGTACTTCTACAGCGTGGCCGCCACCTTCATCCCCGCCGTTGAGATGGAGCCGGTCTTCTACGAGACGAGCGCGCTGCTCATCACGTTCGTGCTGATGGGCAAGCTGCTCGAGGCCCGTGCCAAGGGCAAGACCAGCGACGCCATCAAGAAGCTCATGGGCCTGGCCGCCAAGACCGCCCGCGT
>CAZCRB010000121.1:0-4967 GCA_964500985.1 uncultured Eubacteriales bacterium | reverse complement strand
TCGGCCGCCGCCTGCGCGAGGGGCTGGGCGACCCGAGCTGGTTCTCGCTCCTGGAGACGTATCCCGACCCGGCCGCGTACATGGCGCTGCTCGGCGGGTGTGACGCGCTGGTGCTTTCGAGGCTGCACGCGGTCATCCTCGGGACGATGATGGGGGTGCCGCTCGCGGTCGTGAGCTACGACGACAAGGTCGCCGAGTTCGTGAAGCTGTCAGGACAAGAGGAGCGGATGATCGAGCTGTCGGACTTCACCCTCGAGCGGCTTGAGCCTGCACTCGCAGAGGTTCTCGCCCACTTCGCCAGCCCCGGTGGTCGCTGACGGCCTACCTGGTCGTGTTGATGACGTTCTTCCAGGAAGTCCTGATGTAGGCGAGATTGATCTTCCCCTGGATCAGGTACTCGATGCCCTTGAAGCCCGTCTTTAGGATGTTCGCTGCTCTAACCAGCGAGTTGAGCAGACCCAGGTGCCCTCTCCAGAACGTGCTGTAGTACACGTGCCGGATCAGGCCGCGGGGGACGAACGCCTTCGGCAACAGGGACAAGGTCAGATTCCAGTGCATGTCCTCGGGGGACTTCTCCCTGTTGAGCATCATGCGCCAGTTCGTCCTGCTCTTGATGTTGAACCCTTCGACGTCCTCCGGGCTGAGGGTCCCGTCCTCCAGACCCCGGAGCGTCAGTTGGGTCTCCGGCAGATGGCACAACGAGAACAGTCGCATGTCGTAGGGCGTCGGCAGCTTGAGCAGGAACTCGATGGCCTCGTCGCGATCATCCTCCTGCTCCCACGGATTGTCGGTGATGATGTCGTAGGCGACCCCGATGCCGGCCGCCTTCAGGAGGTGTGCCTTGCTCAACAGCAGTTCGTCGGTCGTGTTACGTCGGAACACCTCTTTGCGGACGCGATACGAGCCGCTTTGGATCCCGGTGTTGAGGTAGTAGAGGCCGGCTCCCGCCATGAGTCCGATCCGCTCCTCGTTGACTTGCGTGGGGAACAGGTCCGACCGAAACGGAAGCCCGATTTCTTTCGCGTACTCTCTGCAGAAGGTCACGAGGTTCTCGCCCGAGAAGGCGAAGATCTCGTCCCGGAAGCTGATGTCCTTGAGCTTGGGGAACTTCTGCTTGGCGTACTGCAACTCGCTGATCGTCCTCGCCACGCTCTTCGTGCGGAAGAACTTGCTACCTGAGGTCTTCAACTGCTTCAGGGCGCTGTTGGAGCAGTAGGCGCAGTCGTACGGGCACCCACGGCTGGCCTGGATGAAGAAGGAGGTCTGGAAGTAGCTGCTTCGGCCGGTGCCGTCGAAGAACGGCTCGCCGACATAGACGGTACCGTCGTTCCTGATGAAGACCTTTCCCTCATCCTCGTAGTCGTTGGGCGGGATCAGATCCAGGTCCTGGATCAGAGGGCGGTAGTCGTTGCGGTACGCCGTGCCATTCCGGTTGACCCAGAAGCCCGGTGTCTCCTCGTAGTTGCCGTCGTTCACGAATCGCTCGTAGAAGTCGAGCAGCGCCTCCTCGCCTTCGCCGGTGCATACGGCGTCAGCGAAGCCCAGGGATTCCTCGGGTCGTACGATTGCATGGATGCCACCCCAGAGCACCGGGAGCCCCATCTCGTTTCGCACGCGCTCCGTGATGCGTACGGCGTCGCCGAGCATTCCTGAGAAGAAGCTGAGTCCGACCAGGGCAGGGTCCATGCCGGCAAGCGTGCTGAGCAGGATGTCGATGTCCCCCTCGTGGATGTCCGGGACTTCGTTGCCGACCCGGTCCTTGAGGAACACGACCTCGATGTCGATCCCTTTGTTCTTCAGGTACGCGTGGAGGGCGCGGCATCCCATAGACTCGATGTCACCCATGGCGACCAGAACCACTTTGCCTGAGCTTGTTTGTCCGACCTCGGTCACGGTCGTCACCTCTGCATCTCGGAGACGGGGCGAACACCGATTCGGTGGGCTATCGAGTGCCACCGCGCGTTCAAACTACCATACGAGGGCGCCGTTCCTGAGGTGGGCCGACGGCCGGTGCTGTACACTCGGCTCTCTTGGGTGGTTCGCTGCCGGCGGCCTATCGGAGTCCACTCTGAACCCGATTCGGCCGGCAGCTTGATGGCGCTCTGGAGGTGGTCTGGACGTGAGTGGCCCGCGCATTTTGCTATGGAAGAACAAGATATGGGAGGCGTACGGCTCCAATCTGGGCGATCTCGCAATCATCACGGCCACCGTGGCGGCGCTGCGACGCGAGATACCCGATGCCACGATAGTCATGATCTCCGACGACCCCGCTCACACCGAGTCGCTCTACCCGGGCGTGACCGCCGTACGCCTCGGCCTTTGCGCCTACGTGCGTGAGGTGCGTGCTGCAGATCTCGTGGTCGTGGGTGGGGGTACGGTGTTCTCGGACTTCTCTGCCATGGCACTGCCGGTCAACACGTCCGTGGCTTTTCTCGCGCGGTGGTTCCGCACCCCCGTCGTCTTGTATGGCGTTGCGAGCGGGCGCATGCGGTGGGCGAGTCGGCTGCTGACTCGCGGCACGCTGAAGCGCGTCGCCCTTTGCTTCCTCCGCGACGCCGAGAGCATCGCCGAACTCAAGCCGCTCGCTCCGGACTTGCTCGAACTCGAGGTGACCGGTGACGTCGCCTTCTCGCTGTACTCTCCTGAGTCTTCTCTTGAACGAGACAATCGAGTCGTGATCGCGCCCCGTCGCCTGTTCCACTACAACGACACGAGGCTCCCCTACGCGCTTCGCAGGCGTCTTCGGCTCTTGCCTGCCGGGTATGACGCGAAGCTTGATAGCTTCAAGTCGCTGGTCGCGGAAGTTGCGGACCATCTCGTCGAGAACCATGGCTGCGACGTAGTTTTCCTGCCCATGTACTCCGCCATCGGACCTTCTCGGGGCCTGAGCGGCTTCCTGAAGAGGGAGTTCTCCTCGCGAGACGACCAGACCTCCCAGGAGATCCTCGAGCGGATGGCGCACAAGGGCCAGGCGCGCGTATTCCTCTCCGATCGCCCGCTGGAGGTCCTCTCGCTCATCGCCTCGTCGCGGATGCTCGTCGGGGTGCCCCTGCATTCGCTGATCCTCGCTCATGTCGCCGAGACCCCGATGGTCGGTCTCGCGTACCAGGGCAAGGTGTCCCGCTTCATGTGCGACTCGGGGATGGAGCGGTTCACGATCCCCGTGGACTCGATGGACTGCCCCTTGGAACTCGACGAGTTCATCTCGAAGGTCGATGCCTGTTTCGCGCGGGAGAGCGAGATCCGCGAGGTTCTGGCCGAGGGCAACGCGGCGATTCGCAGGACGGTCGACATCCCCGCGGAGCGAATTGCCCGACTGCTGAGCGAGGCAAGGACCGAATGATCAGGATCCGCGCGCTCGAGACCATCAGTGCCGTCCCGGCCGAAACCGAGTCCGACGGCGTGCGCGCAGTGCGCTCATCCGCTCAGTAGGGGGTGAGCGGACTCGTGCGACAGGACGCGATGGGCAAGGGAACCCTGCACCAAATGATCGCGCGCGTCGCGTTCATCCTGTCGGGCTACGTCATCAACATCGCAATGGTGTACTTGCTCGGCAATCCGGCGTTGTACGGCCTTCTCGGCATCATGATGAACGTGACCAACATCGCCAGAGCGCTGCTTTCCGGAGGACTACCCCAAGCGACATCAAGGTTCATCGCAGACAGCGATGACGAACTGACGT
This sequence comes from uncultured Eubacteriales bacterium, assembly GCA_964500985.1. Classification (GTDB taxonomy): domain Bacteria; phylum Actinomycetota; class Coriobacteriia; order Anaerosomatales; family PHET01; genus CAZCRB01. The sequence goes on along the minus strand of CAZCRB010000121.1, from coordinate 1,285 downwards.
ACCCGATCTTGCGCACGTCCATGAAGCTCCAGTGGCTCATCTCGGCAGGGATCGTCGCGGTCTTCTGTCTCGGCGCTCCGCTGTGGGCCGGCTTGCTCAACGACCCCAACCTTGTCCCGTACTTCTGGGTAGCCGCTCCGCTGATTCCGCTGATGGGCGCCTTCCAGGTTCTCCTGAGCTACTTCAACGGAACCCATCGTTTCGTGACGCAGTCCTGGCTCAACATCCTCTATTCGGCGACCCGAGTTGTGTTTGCAGTCGTGCTTGTCCTTCTCGGAACCGCTGTGTACGGGGTGTTGATCGGCTTCGCGCTGTCGCTTGCGCTCGCCGCGGCGGTCTCGTGGCACTTCGTTCGACCGAGAACCGGCAGTGCGAACCCCGCGAGCCGCGCCCTGCTGGCGTTCGCTGCTCCGCTCATGATCTTGGCGATCGGCCAGGCGGCTCTGGTCAACCTCGACCTGCTCCAGCTGAAGGCCTACTTCCCAGCCAGTGATGATGTGGGGTTCTACTCCGGCATGGCGAGCATCTCGCGCACGCCGTTCTTCTTGTTCACTGCGTTCTCGATCACGCTGCTCCCAATCGTCACTCGCGCGTTGCGCAATCACGGGCGCGAGGAAGCGGGCAAGGCTGTCGCCCGCTCGACCACGTTCCTGTTCGTGACCGCGCTACCCGTCGTGGCGATCGTGGCCGCCGTGCCGGGCGAACTGCTGGACTTCGTGTTCCCGGCCAGTTACACCGTCGCGGCAGGAGCGCTCGTCTGGGCGACGGCGGCGCAGACCCTGCTCGCACTGGTCGCGTCGTACACGGCCGCGATCACCGCGAATGGAAGACCGTACGTGGCGATGGTGGTGTGGCTGATCTGCATCCCCGTGCAGCTGGTCGCAGGGGTGCTCCTGATCCCCGCGGGCGGGATGACCGGCACGGCCATGGCGAGCTTCGCGGCCGCCTGCGCCGGTCTCGCGGCAGCCGGCGCGATGACGTGGCACTACTTCGGCCGGCTTCTCGAGCCGGTACCCGTTCTCAAGGCCCTCGCCGCAGCTGTGGCGCTATTCCTGCTGATGTCGATCCCAAAGACCTACCCGCTCTTGGTGCTGCCGTTCGCCTGTCTCGCGGGGCTTGCGTGCTATGCGGGACTCGTGCTGGCGACGGGAGCCGTCAAGCGGGAGGACGTGGCGGCGCTGTTCCGCCGCGACCGGAGTGTCCCCACGGAAGGCTTGGACGACTAGCGCTCATGAAGGCCACCGACTTCATCACTCGCATCTTCCCCAAGACGATCGCCTACCGG
>CAZCRB010000120.1:0-4999 GCA_964500985.1 uncultured Eubacteriales bacterium | reverse complement strand
ATCGCCTCTTCGATCGGGATCGGGATGTAGTCCTGGGCCTGGTACTGGATAGCGCCCTGCAGCTCGGCCTTCTCCATGAACGGGAGGTCGATGAGGCGCACGACGACCTTCTGGTTGGCCACGCCGATGGCGACCTGCTTGGTCTTGAAGCCGGCGGACTTCCACATCCCGCCGATCGCCGCACCGACGGCGCCCGGGTCGAGGATCTCGCCTTCGACGACGGCGCCGAAAGGCAACTCGACACGCCCGTAGTGTGTGAGTGATGGCCCGCTGCCCGTGGACTTCACGAGCGCGGCCCGAGCGTAGTCGGTCCCGATATCCAGACCGACCGGAGACGCTCCGGAACCCAACGTCAAAGGAGCCAACGCTTCCTCCCTGCCCTGCTACGTCATCTGCTTCGTCTAGTGCTGCGCGTGCTACTACGTGTGCGATGGTCCCGTGAGGATTCTATCATTTCCCTCTTGCGGCACAAGTGCGCCCCTCAAGGCACCGCCCCTACTGCACCCGGCTCCACGTGCCCGGGATGATCTTGCCGATGGATGTGTACTCCCCGCCGCGCGGATCGGTGGGCCCACCCGGCACGCCGTAGGGCAGGACCGAGATGATCGAGGAACCGTCCGGAAGCTCTTCGGCGGCGATCTCGTTGTGGGTATCGTTCGAGTTGATCGCGTTGGCGTGGATCGGCCCGTGCATCGTCGTGGTCCAACCGCCCGTGCGGTTCAGGTTGAGCGCGCCGTTGGCGAACACCACGCCCTCGAACGACGAGGACTCAAGGTTGATATCGCCCCCTGACACGAGCGCGAGGGCCGCGGTCGCCGACAGGTCGTCAGGATTGGCGTCGCCGCCCACGGGCTGAAGGAACGTGCCCGTGCTCACGGTGATGCCCTTGGGGGTCACGATGCACCCGTTGCCCTTGTACGCCCTGATCCCCGTGCCGAGTGTGACGTCACCCTCGACGAAGACCACACCCTCGATGTAGAGCGTGTCGGTCGAGGTGTCATAGGCGAAGTCGTCCCAATAGGCCGGGCTCGCGGCGGTGTTGATCTGCCCGAAGGAGGCGGTCGAACCGTTGATGGTGAGGTTGCCCGGCACGTACTTGTACGTGCTGTTGCCGCGGGACGTGACCTCCTGGTTCGACACTTCGCGCAGGCCGATCATATTGTCTTTCGACTGGTCCTTGGCCTCCTGGCGCATCAGGTCCATGTACTCGGGATCCGTCCACGGGAGCTCGATCTTGGGCGCGGTGGTGTAGATCTTCACCGTGGAACTGTTGCTGACGCCGCTGACGGTTCCGCTGCAGTAGATCCGGTAGACGCCCGAAGTACCCGGCGTGATGTTCACGCCGCCCTTGAACGCAGCGTTGCCGCCGCTGACGAAGAGCGGGCCGCCGATCAGGTCGAGGTTGGAGTTCATGTCGACGGCACCGGCTATGTAGAACGGGCCCCTGATGGTCGAGCCACCGTTCCACGAACCGGCGGAGCCGTACTTGCCGCCGTTGTTGACCGCCTGGATGCTCGTGCCCCAGAGATCCATGAAGAAGAAGTCCTGCCTGACGACCGCCGTCTCGCCTTGCGAGGTTCCGGTCGAGATGACGCTGTACTGGAACGAGCCATCGTAGGTGACAGCGACCCGGTAGCGGTCGCCCTGCGTCGTGGGTCCCTCGAAGTTGCCGGGATTGCCGTCGAAGCTCGCCAGCACCTTGTCCATGCCCGAGGACGCCGCCTGGAAGGCGCGCGACTCGGTCTGTAGCCGGCCCGTCTCGTGAAGAGACTGACTGGCAAGCACGTAGCCGCTCACCGCCAGAACGCTGATGAGCGAGATGGCGCCGATCACGAGCACCATGGTGAATCCGTCGTCGGCGCCCAGTCTGCGCACGAAGCGTGAGAGCCTCACTGCGCCTCCTTACCTGTTCCGGAACATGATGCGCCGGGTGTCTGATGTCTCGGTGCTCTCATAGCGAGCGCAGATGTTGACCACGACTTCGGTGGCCTTGACCGCCGGAGTCGGCTCGAGGCTGCCGTCGGGACGCCGCGAGTAATACGTGAAGAGCGGACGACCGTTGAGCACGTTGGTGTTGCGTGTCGGAGGATCGGCGGACACGCGCTGCCAGACCGTCGAGCGCATGAGCGAGACGTTCTGGGGTGGGTTGCTGTTGTTAACGCGGTAGACGCTCTCGGTGAGGCGCCCGTCGCTGGTCGCCTGGAAGATATGGCGCTCGAAGGTGCCGTCACGATTCTGGTCGGTGAGGCAGCTCAGCAGGTACTGGCCGGAGGTGTAGAGGGCGTTGCTCTCAACCTGCTGATTCTGGGACAGAACCACATCCATGATTTGCAGTGGATCGGCCATGGCGGTCGACTGGAACGAGTTGCGTCGCTGGATCTCGTAGCCGCGGTTGGTGAGCTGAAGCCCCGAATACACGGCGGCCATGACGATACCCATGAGCGAGAGCACCACGAGAAGCTCGGCCAAGGTGAAACCCTCATCGGACCTCGTGAACCTCACGGTCACCACGCCCTCTGCATGTCGAGCGGCCCCTGCGTGAGGGTCGAGCCCACCTTGCGGGGGTTGATCGTGAAGCCGGAGGGTATCCAGGTCGACATCGTGTTCGAGAGCAGCACCTGCTGCGTTCCGGGCCCGTAGCCCGTCGGCTTCAGCGAGACCCGCAGCTGATAGCGCGGATACGGCTGGGAGGGCGTGCTCGCCGAGTCGATACCGTCGATGTTGACCGTGTCGGTGTAGACGTAGGGCTGCCCCGCGTCCCACTTGGCCTTGGCAGCGGTGGTGACGTTGACGGTGGTCGCGGTGGCGCCCACGGTCTTGAGCACTTCGACCGTCATGTTGGTGTAGGGGTACTGGGGACCGGCGGCACTGAACGTCGAAGCGAAGGTCCAGTTGTCGTTGGCGGTCACGACGTCTTTGCCGTTCTTCTTGGTGGAGACGACGGCGCGCGTGACACTGAACGTCCCCGCGCCCACCGGACGCGTCATGACCGCCGGCGGCGCCGACCAGTCAGACGTCCAGCCGATCGGCCCCACCGCGCGGGCCTGCAGTCCGTATATCGAGAAGGGCTGCGCCGCGTAGACCTGCGGCGAGGTCGTGTACCCCGTGATGAAGCTGCCACTGCCGGAGACGTTGCGGAAGAGCTGCGCCTCATAGCCCGGTACGGCATCGGTGCCGTCCGTGGACAGCCCCCAAGAGGAGTAGAGGTTCTGGGACATGTCGGCGTTCCCGGACCACTGCAGCAGGCAGTCCGCGGGTACCGGCGGGCGAACGTTGTCGACCACCAGCGTCATCGACTTGGGAGGCGAGGCCACTCCCTGGTCGTCGTAGGCCGTCACCGTGATGGTCCGGCGTCCGTCGCTGACCTCTTTGACGCCGCTGCCATCGACCTGGTCCGAGTACCACGTGAACTGGTATTCGACCTCGGGAGCGGGCGACGCGATATCGCCGCCGGCGCTCTGCGCCATGGCGGAGTTACCGGTCTTCATCGGCTTGGTGCCGGGGCAGTCGACCTCGAACACGATGCGCGCGATGTTGGCGCCGCTCGGCGAGGTCGCCCTCACCCGGATCTTGATCGAGTCGCCGCCCTGGACCGTAGAGCCCTGCACGACGGTGTCTTTTGCAGGCGTGGGGCTGATGAACTTGACGGTGGGCTGATTGCCCGAGGGCTTGGTCACGCCACCGATGCGGTCGCGGATGTAGGCTGTCTGTGACGCGCGAACCGGTGCGAATCCGGGACGTTCCGCGACGCCGGATACCGTGACCTCCTTGAAGTACTGCGTAGGGTGGTCGGTGACCGTGTACGTGTAGGTGATGGTGTAGCCCTCGACCGTGTCGACCTTGGTCGCCGGTATCGCGTTGGAGGTGCCCACCGACTGCAAGCCGATGGTGCTGTACGGCAGTGACCTGACCCAGTCGATCTCGCTGGCGAGCTTGTTGGTCAGGACTCCCCGGCTCTTGGCCGAGGCCGTCATGTTCGTGCTGGTCCCGAGGAGCCCGACGAGTGCGGTGAGCGCGAAGAACAGGATCGCGGCTGAGACCACGATCTCCACGACGCTGAATCCGTCATCCTCGTGCCGTGCTCTGCGAACAAGAGCCCACATGTTCATCATCCTCAGTCACGCCCGTCTACGGGCACACTCCGTCTCCATCTAGTATCGGCCCGCTCCCCCACGACCTTGAGAGCGCACGTGACCTCCATCACAGCAGCGAAAGATACCACGCCACGAGCGGCTCGCCGACGATCAGCGTGAGAATCGCCCCGAGCGCAAGGTACGGGCCGAACGGCAGCTTGCGGCGCGTGTCGCCCCTCGTGACAGCGATCCCGATCACGGCACCCACCAGCGCGCCGATCATGAGCGCGAGCACCACATACGGTCCGAGAAACAGTCCCAGGACCGCGAGCAGCTTGACGTCACCCATTCCCAGACCGTTGCGCCCGCGAAGCGCCGAATAGACCAGGGAGACGAGGAGTACCGGCACGGCGCCCAGCAGCAGTCCCATGAGCGAGAACAGCGCCGCCTGCCCGCCGATCAGCCCCGATGCGGGCATCAGGGGAACCGCGGGGACACGGGCGATCCCGGCCACCGCGACGCCGGCGACCCCGGCGAGCGCGAGCAATCCGACGAGCTTGTTGGGGAGGCGCATCGTGTCGAGATCGATGAACGTCAGGAGCAAGAGCAGGTAGTACAGCACGATGGCGAACGCGGTGCGAGCGCTGACGCCGTACTGGGCCCACGCCAGCACCCACAGAAGCCCGCTCGCGAGTTCGACCAGCGGATAGCGCGGCGAGATCGGCTCGGAGCAGTTGCGACAGCGACCGCGAAGGCGCAGCCACCCCACGAGCGGCAGGTTGTCGTACCACGCGATCGGTGAATCGCAGCGGGGACAGTGCGACGGCGGATACGAGAGCGACTCGCCACGCGGCAACCGCCAGATCACGACGTTGCCAAAGCTCCCAAACGCGAGACCCAGCACGAACAGCAGGAGCGGGGCGAGC
>CAZCRB010000119.1:0-5000 GCA_964500985.1 uncultured Eubacteriales bacterium | reverse complement strand
AGCAGGCCATCGCGCTCGCGCACGTGGCTCGGGATCCCGATGCCGCCGCTCTCCTCGCCACCGAGCAGCACGCCGCCTTTGACCATCTCCTCGTAGATGTACTTGAAGCCGATCGGCGTCGTGGTGACCTCGAGGCCGAGCCGGCCGGCGAGGCGATCGACGATGACCGACGTCGAGAGGGTCTTGACGACCCGCCCGCTCAGTCCCTTGTCCTCGACGAGGTGGCGCGCGACGAGCGCGATGATGCGGTGCGGATTGACGAAGTTGCCCGAGCCGTCGGCTGCGCCGATGCGGTCGGCGTCACCGTCGGTGAAGAGCCCGGCGTCGAACGCACCGTCGCGCACGGCGTCACGGCCGGCATCGACCCACGGCGGGATCGGCTCGGGGTGCAGGCCGCCAAAGCCGGGATTGCACTCCCCGTGAACTTCCACGACCTCGACGCCCAGCGCCCGCAGGACACCGGCGAGATACCCGCGTCCCGCGCCGTAGAGCGGGTCGACGACCACCCGCAGGCCGGCCGCGGCGATCGCCTCGGCATCGACCATCCGGCTGAGCGCGTCGAGATAGGGACCGACCAGGTCCACCGTCTCGTAGGAGCCGCGGGCGACCGGGGCCCGCTCGACGAGCTCGGCCTCGACGCGCTGCGTGAAGGCGACCGGCGAGGCACCGCCGTCGGCCATCCGCAGCTTGAAGCCGAGGTACTCGGCGGGGTTGTGGCTGGCGGTCAGCATCACGCCGCCACAGGCGTCGGTGTCGTGGGCGACCGACCAGCACAGGGCCGGGGTCGGGAGATAGCGGTCCGAGACCTTGACGGTCAGGCCGTGCGACGCGAGCACCTCGGCTGCGGCGGCAGCGAAACTGTCCGCCTCGAAGCGCGCGTCGTAGCCCACCAGCACGGTGCCGCCCGGTGAGTCGGCGGCGAACACGCGTCCGGCCGCATCGGCCACGCGACGGAGGTTCTCGTAGGTGAAGTCGTCACCGATGACGGCACGCCAGCCATCGGTACCGAAACGGATCTCGGCATCCATGATTCGCCCTTCCACGTGCCGCAACCTGACACGTGGATGATGCCCGATTGCGCTGCCGGAGACCAGCCCTGCCCGCGTCGATTCGCGGCGCGCGTGAGCCGCGCGCCCGGTGCCGACCGCCTAGAAGCGGTCGTAAGAGCGGTCGAAGTTGTCGACGGGGTTGCCCAAGACACGGACCTGGGAGTCGGAAACCGCCACGTGCACGGCGTCGACCTCGGAACCCGAGCTCATCGAAGCACTGATCTGGATCGGCACCGTGATGCGCTTGCCGTTGCGACCATCAGGATAGATGACGAGATTGACGGCCTTGCCGGTGGGAATCGGGCCGAGCGTACCCGACGCGCTCTTGTTCGCGACCGTCGGCTTGTAGCTCGAGGAACCGTAGACGACCTCGAAGTTGGCGGGCGCCTTGGACTGCGTGTCGTTCCACCACAAGATCTTGAGGGCAAACCCACTCGCGGGCGGCACCGGCTTGGTCCCCGGCTTCTTGTTCCCGCTGGAAGACTGCGAGGACGACCCCGACCCTGAGCCGGAGGAGCCTGAACCCGAGCCCGACGACCCGGACGAGTTCGAAGCGCCGGAGGCGACCTTACCCGGCACCTTGGCCGGCGACCCTGCGACCGCGCTTGCCGCGACACTGCCGGTGGCGCTGGCGCTGCCTGACCCGGACTTGGGGGCGTCCTTGAGTCCGAGCTCGGTCTTGCTCGCCTTGTCCTTAGATCCACAGCCGGCGGCGGTGATCGCGACAACGAGCGAAAGAACGATCAGGCCGAGCGTGAGTGCGGGCTTGCGAAGCGTCACTGTCTCCTCCAGAGATCACGGTGTGCGACACATCGTATCATCGGCAACAATGCTTCTTCAGCAAAGCCCTTGCCGCGCGACTACACCAAGAGAACACACATTCGCACGTATCATCGCGTGCTACGATACTTCAACCGACCGGCGCGCCTGGTCGTGGCCGAGCACCCGCCAGCGGATCGACTCCTGGAGACCCGCCCCGCATGCCTCTCATCTCCCCCGTCACGCAGCGCATCGCGAACAGGCCGCTTCTGTCGGCCTGTCCCGAGCGCCGCTACGTCACGATGCAGGGCTAGGGCACCATGGCCGAGCGCATCGAAGCCCTCAGGGCACTGCTTCAAGACCCTTCGAGCAACTTTGCCGCTACTGGCACAGCCATCTCGATCCTCGTGCTGCTGGCGGTGATCTTCGTCCTGCTGCTCATCGCCTACGCCCTGCCTACGCGCGAGGACATCGAAGACCACATCGAGCGCGCCACCACCGGAACCGTCTCCAAGCGTCGCATGCCCCGGTGGCTTGCGGCTCTCTTTGGCGTGGCCCTCGCGGCGCTGGTGCTTCTCGGCGCCACCGCGTTCTGGTACCAGTCGACGTCGACCAACGAGTACTGCGCGCAGACGTGCCACGCGATGGCGGGCCCCGCCGAGAAGTGGGCCATCTCGTCTCATGCAGGGGTCTCGTGCATACGATGTCATGAGGGCGTGCAGTGGCAGAGCTTTGGCGCCGGCGTCGAGGGTAGGGCCCGCAGTCTCTACTACCAGTTGACCGGTCGCAAAGCGCAGGGGCGCGGAGTGCCGGCCAAGAACTGCCTGTCGTGCCACATCGGCCTGCTCGACGCGCAGCTCACCGCGCGCAACGGGGAGCCGTTCACGCACGCGGCGCTCCTCAAAGAGGACACCAGCTGCACTTCGTGTCACGGCCCACAGGGCCACGTTCTCCCGCATCCGGAGAAGAACTAGCCGCTGGCCCCCGCCCTCCGTTGGACGGGCCGGGAACGGGCCAAGACGGGTGCCTCGCGCAGGGGCGCAACCGACACGCACCAGCTGCGATCCAGCGCAGCGTCCCGGCCGAGTGATCCATCGACCGCGACCCGTGAGGCCGCTGGAGCGGGGGACCTTCGTCGCGCGAACCCACCCACCCGTGAGGCCGTTAACCTCCCACCGCACACGTATCGCAGGCGCCGGTGATACGACCCGGACGCAAAGAAGGGCGCCGCTGGTGCGGCGCCCTTCCGATCAGACGATCATGCGATGCGCGTCCTAGAAGTCCTTGCCCACACCGTTGAGACCCTGGCGGTGGCAGCGGATACACACGCCGTCAGCCTCGGTGTTGGTGGCCGGGTTGACCGTACCGGTGGCGCCATCGGCGACCACGAGGAAGCGGTTACCGGAGGTGAAGTGCGGCCAGGCGGCCGTACCGAAGCCGCTCGCGTGGCACGAGGAGCACTGGTTCGAGTTGATCCAGGCGACGCGGCCGGCGTAGGTCGACGAGGGGTTCGCGGCCTGGAAGTTGGCCGTGGCGGTCGTCATGACGTGGCTCTGGCCGTTGTAGCCGCCACCGTAGTAGGTGTAGCCGCCGAGCGAAGCCGGGTGGCACGAGGTGCACCACTTGGTCAGCGCGGTGTTCGACGTGTCGGTCGACTTGGGCTCGCGAGCCACGACGTCGTAGTTCGGGGTACCGGCGGTGTAGGTCTTACCGCCGCGCAGGAGCTTGGTGGTGAGGTACGCGTTCGACGTCATCTGGCTGTCGGCAGCGTGGACCTGGTGGCACTGCGAGCAAAGGACGCCCTGCTCGACGCCGAGCACCTGGTAGCTGTTGTGCGCGTTGGGCAGATCCGCAACGTTGTAGTTGTTGGGATCGCTGTTGTACACCTGCGTATACGAGCTGAGCGTGTCAACGTGGCAGTAGGTGCAGGCATCGTTGACCGGCGACGGCAGAAGCATGTCGCCAGCGGCGCTCGCGCTGTGGACGGCGTGGCAGACGCCGCACTTCGCGGTGGTGGTCGAGTACCCGCCGTGCGGCGAGGTGCCCTGACCCGGAAGACCGGCGACCGTCGCCCAGTCCATGTAACCCCCGTCGCCCCACACGGCGAAGGCCGGCGTCGCAAACGCAACGACCATACACGCCGCTGCGATGACGACAAGCCCTGTCTTGAAAGTGCTTCTCATTGTCCCTCCTGGCCTACAATCCCGTCCGGACTGTGCCAGCTCATCCAGCGTGCGCGATTGGTTTGTGTAGGTCATCTCGCGAATGCTAGTCGGCTGCACATTAAACTGTATCAACCTGAAGGTCCGGCTTCAATAGGGTATATCGGGTTTCTCAGGCTTCTTCTGAAGGTGTATTAGCAACAAACGTGCTCATTCGCTTGCGGCGCGACAGCCAGCCGGCAAGAGCGATGGCCGCGATCACGCCGAACGCGAGCAACGCCGCCGGGATGATCAGATAGCGATACGGGCTGGAGACCGCCCGCCACACGGCGGCGGACGCCGGATTGCCGGAGTCCGGGATGCGCACGATCTGAATGCGGTTGTTCTGCGTGTCGGCCACCGCGAACCAGTCCCGGCGCGGATCGTAGGCGATCGAGGTCGGGTAGTAGAACTCGCCGTCGTTGCGACCGAACTCGCCGTACTTCGCCTCCACCTTCCCCGTCTTGGGGTCGACGACCGCGAGCTCGAACTGGAAGGCGTCGACGACGATGAGCCTGCCGTTGCCGTCGAAGACGAGGTCCTGCGGAAGGTCCCAGCGGTGCTCGGGCACCTTATCCGAAGCGGACTCGTCCTTGCCGGTCGCGGTGCGGCTCGCAGGGCCGCTACGACTGGCGGTCCCGCCGGGGACGACCCACTTGAGGCTGCCGCTCTCGTCAAAGGACTCGAGGCGCTTGTTGAAGCTGTCGGCGAGGTAGATGAAGCCGTCCCGCGCGGCGATGCCCTGATACGCGTCGATCTGGCCCGGCTTGGGGCCGCGCTGACCAAAGGCGCCGAGGCGGTTGCCCTCGGTGTCGAACACGATCACGTGCCCCACGTCGAGCACGTACACCTTGCCCTCGGAAGCGACGATGCCGCGCGCCTGCAAGTCGACCGGCCACTCGCGCAGGTACTGCCCGTCGCGGTCGAAGACGATCACCTTGCGCGAGAAGCTGTCGGCGATGTAGACGTTGCCGTCCTGGTCGATGTCGAG
>CAZCRB010000118.1:0-5050 GCA_964500985.1 uncultured Eubacteriales bacterium | reverse complement strand
TCGAGCTTCCACTTCTTGCGCTCGCAGTACTTGGTGTACATGCGCAGCAGCATCTCGGCCCAGTCCTGGGCCTCGAGCCCGCCCTGGCCAGGCGTGACGGTGACGATCGCGTCGCCGTGGTCGAACTCGCCGGTGAACCAGCTCGAGACCTCCAGGGCATCGATGCGCGCGGCGAGGTCCTTGACCGCGGCCTTTACCTCGGCGGCGAGCTCCTCGTCTTCCTCGGCGAGCGCGAACTCGTTGGCGACCTCGGTGTCCTCGATCGAGGCGAGGATGGTCTCGTAGGACTCGATCTCGTCTCGCAGCCCCGAGGACTGGGCCATCGTGGCCTGCGCGACGGACTGGTCGTCCCAGAAGCCGGGCTCGGCCGCCTTCTGGTCGAGCGCAGCCAGCTCCGCGCGCTTCGCGTCGAGGTGCAGGTACTCGCCCATCTTGTCCACGCGCGTGCGCAGGGCGGCTATGTCTGAAGTCCGGTTCTCGATCATGTGATGCGGGAGGGTCCCCTCGTTGTCGCTACGCCTCGGCCCCGTGGCACTTCTTGTACTTCTTGCCCGAGCCGCACGGACAGGGGTCGTTGCGCCCCACGTTGGCCCACGGGTCTTCCTTGTCCTTGACGACCGGCGCAGCCTTGCCCCCGCCGGCGGCAGCCGAAGCCGCCGCGATCTGGTCGGGCGACGGGCCGCCGAGCCCGGAGGTCGCCGCGGTGGCCGCCGCGTTGACCGCACTGCCGATCGAGGTCTCATCGGCGGCCGAGTACTGGACGTTGCGCAGCACCGGCGCCGGCTCGGGCTCGGCCTCGAGCACGACCTGGATGTGCATGAGCGTGCGCAGGAAGTCCTCGTTGATGGACTGCACGAGCGCCGCGAACTGGTCGTACGCCTCGGTCTTGTACTCGACGAGCGGGTCGCGCTGACCCATCGCGCGCAGTCCGATGCCGTCTTTGAGGTAGTCCATCTCCTGGAGGTGGTCCATCCAGCGGGTGTCGATGACGCGCAGCATGACCTGGCGCTCCAGCTCACGCAGCGGCTCGGCGCCGAGCTGGCCCTCCTTGTCGGCGTAGACCTCGAGGGCCTTCTCGGCGAGCTTCTCGGCGAGCTCGTGGGGGTTGTCCACGGTGCCGTTGAGCTCGTCGACGAAACCGTCGATGCCGGTCAGATCGCGGTACCACAGATCCAGCCCGTCCCAGTCCCACTCCTCCGAGTACACCCGCTCCGGCGCGTAGACGAGGACGTTGGACGTGATGACGTCGGCGATCATCTCTTCGACGCGGGCATGGATGTCCTTGCCGTCGAGCACGCGCTGGCGCTCGGCGTAGATGACCTCGCGCTGCTTGTTCATGACGTCGTCGTACTCGAGGACGTGCTTACGCGCGGAGTAGTTCATCGCCTCGACCTGGCGCTGGGCGCCTTCGATGGCCTTGGAGACGAGTCCGGCCTGGATCGGCATGTCGTCGGGGATGTCGGCCTTGGACATGAAGCCGCTGATGCGGTCCATGCGGTCGCCGCCGAACAGGCGCATGAGGTCGTCTTCGAGCGACAGGTAGAACTGGCTCGCGCCGGGGTCGCCCTGGCGGCCCGCGCGTCCACGGAGCTGGTTGTCGATGCGGCGCGACTCGTGGCGCTCGGTGCCGAGAATGGCCAGACCGCCGGCGGCGACGACCTTCTCGTGCTCGGCGGCGCAGATGCGCTTGGCCTCGACCAGGGCGCTGTCGCGCTGCTCGTCGGTCGCCTCGTGGGGCTGGATGCCGCGCTCGCGCACGATCTCCTCCCACAGCATCTCGGGGTTGCCGCCCAAGACGATGTCGGTACCACGACCGGCCATGTTGGTCGCGATGGTGACCGCGCCGAGACGGCCGGCCTGGGCGACGATGTGCGCCTCGCTCTCGTGGAACTTGGCGTTGAGGACGTTGTGCTTGATGCCGCGCTTGGTGAGCAGGCGGCTCAGGCGCTCCGAGTTCTCGATCGAGATGGTGCCGACCAGGCACGGCTGGCCCTTGGCGTTGCGGGTGACGATCTCCTCGACCGCGGCGTTGAACTTCGCGGGGACGGTGCGGTAGATGAGGTCGTTGCGATCGTCGCGGATCATGGCGCGGTTGGTGGGGATCACCATGACCGGCAGGTTGTAGATGTCGCGGAACTCCTTGTCCTCGGTCACGGCCGTACCGGTCATGCCCGAGAGCTTCTCGTACATACGGAAGTAGTTCTGCAGGGTGATGGTCGCGAGGGTCTGGTTCTCCTCGCGCACGCTCACGCGCTCCTTGGCCTCGAGCGCCTGGTGCAGGCCCTCCGAGTAGCGGCGGCCGTACATGATGCGGCCGGTGAACTCGTCGACGATGAGGACCTCGCCGTCCTTGACGACGTAGTCGACGTCCTTCTTGAACAGGAACTCGGCCTTGAGGGCCTGCTGGAAGTGGTTGACCAGCTGGCCGGACGGGTCCGAGTAGATGTCGTCGATACCCAGCGCCTGCTCGACCTTGGACATGCCCGACTCCGTGGGCGCCACGGTGCGCTTGGCCTCGTCGAGCTCGAAGTCGACCTCGGGCTTGAGGCGCGGGATGACCTTGGCGAACTGCTTGTAGGTGTCGGCCGACTTGGTCCCGGCGCCCGAGATGATGAGCGGGGTACGGGCCTCGTCGATGAGGATCGAGTCGACCTCGTCGACGATGGCGAAGTGGTGGCCACGTTGCGAGCGGTCCTGCGGGCGCGTGACCATGTTGTCGCGCAGGTAGTCGAAGCCGAACTCCGAGTTGGTGCCGTAGGTGATGTCCGCACGATAGGCGGGCACGCGGGCGCTCGGGTCCATCTGCGACTGGATGATGCCGACGTCCATCCCGAGGAACCGGTAGATGCGGCCCATCCACTCGCTGTCGCGCTTGGCGAGGTAGTCGTTGACGGTGACGACGTGAACGCCCTTGCCCGGCAACGCGTTGAGGTAGGCGGCGAGCGTGGCGACGAGCGTCTTGCCCTCACCGGTGCGCATCTCGGCGATCATGCCGTCGTTGAGCACCATGCCGCCGACGAGCTGCACGTCGAAGTGGCGCATCCCGAGCTCGCGCTTGCCCGCTTCACGGGTGACGGCGAACGCCTCGGGGAGCAGGCTCTTGAGGTCCTCTCCCCGCTCGATGCGCTCACGGAACTCGACGGTCTTGGCGGCGAGCTGCTCATCGGTCAGCGGCTGCAGCGACGGCTCGAGCTCGTTGATGCGCGCGACGACGCTCTCGTACACACGCAACTGCTTGCCCTCACCCAGGGTGAGGAGCTTCTGGAGGATGTTGACCATACGGGATTCACACCTTCTTGAGGCGGGGGAATGGCGTGCGGAAACCACCCGATTCTAGCACAGGCGATGCCGCCGACACGCTTGCCGAGGCACCCCCACGAGATGCACACAAGGGGCTCTTTCCCCCACCCGTGTGCGGGCCGGCGCGTCGCGTGCGACCGCCGGCCCGGACGGGGGAAGCGCACAGTGCCCCTACGGCTCGGGTGGAACTGGCCGGTCCGCTCGGTGCCCCTCTGGAGTCTTCCGCTCCACACCAGTCCGTGGACCGCGCCCACCCGCGGTGCCCCTTGATCGAGGAGCCCTACGAGCCCTGCGCCACCGAGCTGGCCACCCGGTGCGCAGTCAACATAGCGCGGCGGCCTTTCCGAAACCTTACCGCCTGAGTGAGTTCTAGTTGACCACCGGCGGCAAGCCGTAGTCGTCGTCGCGCGGCGGGCCTTCCATGGCGAGGATCTCGTCGTAAAGCGCGACGGTCTCGGCCGACGGGTCCAGACCCAACTCCTCCACGAGCTGCGTCCTGCACTGGAAGAAGGTCTCGATCGCTGCAGTGCGTTGACCTGCGGTGATTTGGCAGCGCAAGAGCAGCTGGTAGAGGTCCTCGCGCAACGGATCCACGCCGATCGCCCGGCGGGCGTAGACGATCGCCTCGTACGGCTCATCTCTCTCGAGGAGGATCTCGACGGCACGAATCATCGCGTCCACGAAGTCGAAGCGATACTGGTCGCGCAGCGGCGCGAACCATTCGTCGTACAGGTCGCCGGGCAAGAGATCCGCGCGATACAGCGATGCGAGCCTCTCGAAGTTGTCGAGTGCAACCGCATCATCCCCGTCGGTGTCTGCTCGCCGCGCGGCCGCAAGGGCATCCGA
Source organism: uncultured Eubacteriales bacterium (assembly GCA_964500985.1). Lineage (GTDB taxonomy): Bacteria > Actinomycetota > Coriobacteriia > Anaerosomatales > PHET01 > CAZCRB01. Next base: position 904 of record CAZCRB010000118.1, on the reverse strand, counting down.
GAAGTCGTCCAGATCCGAGCGAACCGCGCCGGCCACCACGCGGCACCTGTCGCGCGCGCTGGTCACGTAGGGGCTCTCCGTTCGGTCAAGCTGACCCATGAGGGCTCGCTTCATGTTGCTCCACGCCACGTAGAAGTTGTTCCGGGCCCGATCAACGGGGAGATCCGGCCACAGGTACTCCAAGATCTGGTCGCGCGGGATCTCCTCACCCCGTCGTGAGGCGAGCATGGCGAACAGGGTCCGTGACTTGCGCTTGCGCCAATCGCGCTCTGTGAGCTGACGGCCGTCGACGTATACCTCAAGACCGCCGAACAGTCTGACGTGACACAGCGGCTTGCCCTCGCGCTCGACGAAGGCGCGGAACTGCTCAGGACCCAGGAGCCGCTCGCCCAGCTTGGCCCACCCATCTGGATCCATGAACTCCTTGGCAGCCCCAAGCGCGCGCTCCATGTGCTCGGGAAGCACCATGCGCAGCATGTGCGCCGGCAACTCGCACGGGGAAGCAGCCGCAGCCAGCATCCCGAGCAGGTAGGGAAACGCCCTGACGTACATGGCCATCTGCCAGTTGGAGTTCTCGGAACAGATGTGGTCGGCGTGTTGCGCCAGGCGTGCTATGCCGGCCGCGAGGTCGCCCTCGACGCGATCGCATTCGGCCAAGACCATCGCCGCACGCAACTTGTGGTGGGCGTTCTCACCGAGGCCAGCCGACACGACGGATTCGGCCCACGCCCGAGCGGCGGCCGCATCGCCCAACGCGAGCAGCGAGGCTGCGATCTCCAAGGCGGCGAGTCGACGGAACGACATGGAGTCCCTCACGCACAGTCGTTCGTAGGCGCGCTCGGCTGCGATCAACGCCGCATCAGGGTCACCAGCTGCGCGCAGGGCGACCGCTTGGTAGACGCGG
>CAZCRB010000117.1:0-5091 GCA_964500985.1 uncultured Eubacteriales bacterium | reverse complement strand
CAACGCCGCATCAGGGTCACCAGCTGCGCGCAGGGCGACCGCTTGGTAGACGCGGTCTTGGGCAGCAGAAGACTCATCGCCCGCAGCCACCGCACACGCGATGGCCCGTGCCATCAAGACTCCCGCCTCATCATCCTCACCCAGCCCCCAGGCCGCGCACGCCATAGTAGGACCATAGAAAGCGATATGACGATCCAGCGGCACAGCCAGCACTGCTCGAAGGAGCGACATGGCGCGCTTGAGTCGCCCCGCCTCAACAAGCGCCACTGCGAGGTTGCCCTTGGTGACAAGGCGATGGCTGATCCATCCTTCGTCTTGTTCGACCCATGGCGTCAGGAGCCGCGCGGAGGCCATGAAGTCTCCCTGGCGGAGAGCGGGCAGAACGCTCAGGTTCTCCGAGCACCTCCGGTAGGTCGCGTCGCGCGGTGCATTGCCGGCGACATACGTCCCCAGAGCGTCGCCCAGCAGATCTTCAGCAGCATCGTACTCACCGCGAGTTATCTCCAGAGCGGCCGCGACAGAGAGCACTGACGCCTTAGCACTTGGCTCCCAGTCCTTCGATTCCTCTGAGAGCAGGCGATTCACCAGTTGCGATGCCGAATCCCAGTCACCCATCACCCTTTGGATGTCAACACACAGCAGGGCCGCCTGCAGATACAGCTCTCGGTGGTCATCTCGATCAGCGAGTACTTGTGCGGCCCGGGATCGCGCCAAAGCACCCACGTCGTCGCCAATATCGAAGAGTACGCTGGCCCAAAGCAGTAGTAGCTCGGCGTCTGCCATCAGGAGTGACGGCTGCAGGGTTGAGATGAATGCGCTCAAGTTGATCGAATTGCGCGATTGAAGCGCACCGGCACCCCATCGCCGCAGAAAGTCAACGCGACTCGCAGCATCTCCCCATGCCCCCAGAACGTCCATTGCGCGGGCAAACTCCCCCCGTTCACCCAACTGCTCCGCTGCCGCCTGAGCCAGATCCAGACGCTCATCATCATCCAGCCATGAAGCCTGCGACAGTATGTGCGCCACTAGCACGTCATGAACATCGAATAGCGCGACGGAGTCGCACCCTCCTTCCTCATGGCGCATCAGAGGCACCACCTGCGCGATTCGCCTTAGTGCAGTCACTGGATCGTTGCCAGTGTGCCCCCGTCGAAGGTCGGACGGGGACCCAGACTTTAGAAGCGCTGCATACGCCAGCAAGACCCTCTCATGGTCAGCCAGGCCCGCGCATATCATGTGCGACAGCCAAGCAGAGAGCTTCAGCCCTGATCTCTGCCCAGTGCTTGAGGCCACCTGCCCGCAATCCTGTGCAAGAACGGCAAGAATGGCGGCGTGGCCGCCACATTCATCACATAAAGCCTGAGCGGCCTCCGGCTCAATCGACCGACCCGTACTGATTTGGACGAAATCGGCGGCCTCTCTACTGCCCAACCGCAAATCATTCTCGTCGACCAGATCGAAGTGTCTGAGCAGCTCTATTGCCTCGCCCGGCACGTGGCGCGTGGTGACTATGAGACCGACGCCCATCTCACGTATTGAAGCCAGCGCAGCCGCAGTCTGGCGTGCTCCGACGATATCTTTTGACTCAAAAAGCAGATCATCGAGGGCAACCAGCGCAGTCGGGCGCGGTCCTTCAGCTCGGCGGACTGAGAGCTCGCCGAGCTCGCACGCCAGCTCTTCGACATCAAACGGTTCGCGGTTCACTGAGAACCACTGAACCATCTGATGACTCGCGACGAACTGCGCGGCGAAGATGGTCTTTCCGTAGCCTGATGGAGCCACCACAAGAAGAGCAGGCGGTTGTCGGGCCACCGTTCGATCGAGCAATTCGTGACGCACAAGCGTCGACGTGAAGTCTGGACCCTGCTCCCGCGCTACTATCGACACATCGCTATCCAGTCTGTGCATGGGCAGGGGAACCCGTATCGGTCTGATGAAAGCAGGATTCGTCGGCGCTAGCCTGATTCCTTGTTGTGGACGGTCGACGTTCCCATGGCAGAAGCAACCAAGATGATTAGCCCTACTACCAGCAGCAGGTCGCCAAGGGACAACATGAAGAGGCGCGCAGGCATCACATCACCAAGCAGCAGCAGCGAGTCCCTCGGGTCAGCGAGGTGGTAGAACGGCGGCAGGCTCGCAGCAGAGACAGCGCCCGTCACAACAGGCATCCCCGCGTTCAGGATGACAACCATCGCGTTCATCCCTAGTCCAATGGCGATGACTACCATTCCACGCACACGGTAGTTGAACACGCAAATGGCGATGAGCAGAAGCACGCAACCGGCCCAGCCCACAATCTGCATCTCCGAATCCAGAGCACCTGTGCGATAGCGGTTCCTGAGGAGCGCCTGCAGCGAGAAAAGCAGGATGAGCGGCAAAGAGAACCTTATCTCCGAATCAATCAGGCTGCGTGGACTCCCTCCCGTCGCCCACCCGAGCATCAGGCCGAGACAAATCGCTACAGCACCCGGCATCAGTCAACCGCCGGAACTCGATAGCCCAAAGACACCGCCACGCCAGTGACTCGACCCTTAATCGCTGAGGGAATGCCCTGCGCGATTCGCTTCACATCGCTGGCGAACACTCCATTTTCTCGAGCATCGATGTCGCTTGCCAAGCACACAATGAACGCGAGAAGCGCATCTTGGGCCGCCGCAGAACCGGGCGCGCTCGCAGCCCCATCGCAGGCCTGGAGCACGGGGACGATCTCGCGAAGAAACTCCACGTCCTGTAGGACTCGCACTGACGCGCGAAGTTCCGGTATCGGGTCGCCAGCATCCGCACCAATCAGATCCACATCGTGAAGCAGCGCCGCGTAACTGAGCCTCTCCATCTCGTGCGTCGCGAGCCCGAGCGCGCGCCCAAGGCGCCGAGCAATGCCCGCAACACGCTCCGCATGACCTGCCCGCCCCGGGTCGCTGCCTTCGGCAGCATCAATCAGAACCTCAACCGTGCAGCGATACGCGGCGCGCACATCGAGCAAGAGGGCATAGGATTGCCGAATGAGCAGCAGTAGCACCGTCGCGACAAGGATGCTCCACACCTGCATGTAGGCGAATGTCACGACCACTAGCCCTGACACGGAAACCTGGGCCGCGAGCACTGGCCATTGCATGCGAATGTTGCCCTGTACGAGCCCGGCGAAGCTACGTGCCCACAGTCTGCTTGAGAGCAGTTGTGCATAGAACAACTCGGTCATTAGGACGGTGGCGCAGACCGCTAGGGAGGCGAGCAGTTCGCCCATCGGCGACGCCAGCGACCCCTCCAAAAGCAAGACTGTGCAACTCCCCGCGATAATCCCCACGGCGCGCTTTTCGAGTGCAGTGATAAGGCCCGTCGAGCGCCCCCGAGACTGCTGCATCGCATGGGCCACCACGCGGGCAATGCCCGCGGCAAGGCACGCCGCAAACGGACCGATTGTAACGATTGCCGCAGCCACAAGCGCCCCATCCACCCCGATGGTGTCACCGTGAGGAAGCCAGAGATCGAACAGATCCAGTGCAAACATCGCAAACCCGAAAGCCAGTGCCATGGGCCAGACGCGCAGGTATCCCTGACCGGTGCCCTCGAGCACAAACACCAGGATGGCTACGAAGGCCGCGAAGCGGACGTATCCCGCAAGGACTCTCCGGCTAGGCATCTACTAGCCCCTCCGCCGTCTCCCCAGCTACGATGAATTGAGCGCCGCGACGGGGCTCCCCCATGTTCAGAAATGCGTCAACTACCTTGGAGTCGAACTGTTGACCCGCACACCTGATTAGCTCGGCAACGGCATCTTCGCTGGACATTGCAGGGCGATAGGATCTAGCGGTCGTCATCGCGTCGTAGCTGTCGGCTACGGCGAGGATTCGCGCATCGAGCGGGATGGCCGCACCCGCGAGTCCACCGGCATAGCCGGTTCCGTCGACACGCTCGTGATGACAGATGATAGTCTCGCCCAGGTCACGCAGATACGGAACCTTGCCCACTATCTGCGCCCCAACCTCGGGGTGAGCGAGGATCAACCCGCGCTCCTCATCTGACAAAGGCCCAGCTTTGCGGAGGAGGTTTGTCGGAATTGTGAGCTTACCAATGTCATGGAGAATCGCAGCCGATTCAAGTTGGCTTGCCCGATGGGACTCGTAGCCCAGTTCTTCGGCAATTGACCTAGCGAGCCTGGCAACCCTCTCTGAATGCCCTCGCGTATACGGATCTTTAGCTTCGAGGATGTTCACTAGCGAACGAATCGTATCCACGTATGCGCCTCTGAGGGATACGTAGCTCTGGTACAGCTGTCGAGCGACCAACAACGGAAAGATGAAGAGGGCGAAGGCGAATACTTGTATAGCCAGCACCTGAGCGATGGTGAATCCGACCAATGCGAGCGTGGCCTGAGTAGGAATCATCCATAGCAGCCCGGTCCGCCAGACCTCCCGAAAGGCGACTCCGTGCAACAGATGCAACGCCGCCGCCACCAACAGGTCGTTCGCAAGCAGACTCACACCCGCGCACGCGGCGAGAGGAACCAAGACAGACGGGAGGCTCTCCGCGGTAATGGGTGCCGCCGCGGAAAGACTCCCCGAGGGCGGCACTAGGGGAAGGCCTCCGCAAGCGACATAGGCGAGCCCAGCGCTGGTCGCGCTAATGACAAGCTGGGACACGTTGAAGGCAATCACCGGAAGGGGTCTGCCCGCTCGAATGTCCCGCAGATTTGCCCCCGAGAAGACAGCCAGCAAGGCCCCTGCGGTGGGACCGAGCAAGAGAATCCCGGCTATCGTCAGCGGATACGACAGAGAGTTACTTCCTACACCGGGTATTTCGAATGCGAAGTTCTCGGATAGGGCGACCGCGAGAAGCATGATTGCCAGCACTGGGCTGAGACGCAATGGATAGAGCGACGCGGACACCATCGACAGGACTACCGCCAGCGCGAAGAGCGCGGCCGAGAAAAGGGCGAACGGGCGGGGTGTCACTTCTTGAATCACCTGTAACCCCCGCCCGCTCGCATGCAGTCGGACCGCGCGCCCTTCAGAACATCGTTGGTTAGATACGCACCCAGGCACCGCCTGAAAGAACCAGGCTCGTGAGTGCCGCGAAGAGAACGAGCATGCG
>CAZCRB010000116.1:0-5167 GCA_964500985.1 uncultured Eubacteriales bacterium | reverse complement strand
GGCAAGCGCCAGCAGTCCGCCGAGGAGCTCGCTGAGGCCGTCGACGTCATGGTCGTCGTGGGTGGCCGCAACTCGGGCAACACCACGCGGCTCGTCGAGATATGCAGCGGCGTCAACGCGCGGGTACATCATGTGGAGACGGCCACCGAGCTCGAAGCGTCGTGGTTCGACGGCGCGAGCGTCGTGGGCGTCACCGGCGGTGCCTCCACCCCGGAGAAGCAGATCCAGGGAGTCATCGAGGCCATCGAAGCGATGGAGTAGCCCATGACGTACCCCACGGACTACGTGTCCGACTTCGCGCCGGACGGGCGTGCGTCGGGAGGAGTCGTCGCCGTCGTCGCGCCCGGATCGCCCGCCGAGCGGGCCGGTATCGTCCCGGGTGACCTGATCGTCACCGCGGACGGTACGGTGGTGCGCGATGTTCTCGACTGGCAGTGGTACGCCGACGGCGGGACGGTCGAGCTGACCGTGCACGCGCCCAGCGGTGACCCGCGTGACGTGTCGATGAGCCGCGAGCCGGACGAACCGTGGGGGATCGAGTGGGTCGACGCCCTGTTCGACGGCGTGCACCGCTGCCGCAACGCCTGCACCTTCTGCTTCATGACGCAGCTGCCGCCGGGGATGCGCGCCCCGCTCTATGTGCGCGACGACGACTACCGCCTCTCGTTTCTGCAGGGCAACTTCGTCACGCTGACCAACCTGTCAGACGATGACGTCGAGCGCATCATCGACCAGGCGCTCTCACCGCTGCAGGTGTCGGTCCACGCGGTCTCGCCGCAGGTTCGAGCAGAGCTCGTGTGCGCACAAGAGGACCGCGCGCTCGAGCGCATCGACCAGCTCCTCGACGGCGGCATCGACTTCCACGTGCAGATCGTGCTCGTCCCGGGCGTCAACGACGGCGAGGAGCTCGACCGCACGCTGACGTGGCTCGCCGAGCGGGAGGGCATCGTCTCGGTGGGTATCGTGCCGCTCGGCTACACGCGCCACCAGGACCGCTTCGACGGCTCCTTCAACGACCCGCTCGCCGCCGCTCGGGTCATCGAGCAGGTCCAGCGCTGGCAGTTCGAGAGCCGCGCCCGCGACGGCGTCACGTGGGTGCACCTGGCCGACGAGTTCTACCTCAACGCCGCCGCGCCGTTTCCCACCACGGAGTGGTACGACGAGTTCCCCCAGTACGAGAACGGCATCGGACTCGTGCGCTCGTTCGTCGATGAGACCCTCGAGCTGCGCGACGAGATGCTCGCGCAGGTGGCCCTGTTGCCCGAGAACGAGTCGCTGACGCTCGTCACCGGCGTGATGGCGGCGACCACGCTCGCCGGCGCGCTGCAAGCCATCGGCGCGGCCGGGCGGGTGCGCGTGCTGGCGGTGCCCAACCGGTTCTTTGGCGGCAATGTTGCTGTCACCGGCCTGCTGACCGGTACCGATCTGGCGGCCGCGATAGCCGCCGATGCGCACGACGGTGCCTATCTGATCCCGGACGTGGTGCTCAACCACGACGGGCTGACCCTCGATGACTGGACGTTTGCCGATGTCGCGCGCCAAAGCGGCTCGGACGTGCGTCTGGTATCCTCTGACGCCGCGGGTCTGCTCACCGGCATCACGTACCACGCAGAGCTGACCGCCCAACCATAAGGAGTGACGCGCCCATGGCGCTTCCCATCGTGGCCGTAGTCGGCCGCCCCAACGTCGGCAAGTCGACGTTCGTCAACCGGATCGCGCAGGCCACCGACGCCATCGTCCACGAGGCGCGCGGCGTCACGCGCGACCGCAGCTACCACCGGGCCGACTGGAACGGCGTGTACTTCATGCTCATCGACACCGGCGGCATCGAAGCCGGCGGCGTCGACGACTTCCAGTCGTCGATCCGGACCCAGGCGCTCATGGCCGCCGACGAGGCCGAGGCGATCGTGTTTCTCGTCGACGGCAAGACCGGCATGTGCCCCGACGACGTCGAGGTCGCGCGCATCCTGAAGAAGACCGGCAAGCCGGTGTTCCTCGCCGTGAACAAGGTCGACACCCCCGGCAGCGAGGCCGAGACCTACGAGTTCTGGTCGCTCGGCCTCGACACGCCGTGGCCCGTGAGCGCCACGCACGGCAACGGCACCGGCGACCTGCTCGACGAGATCGTCAAGGCGCTGCCGGCCTCCGAGCCCGAGGCCGAGTCCGACGCCATCGACATCGCGATCATCGGTCGCCCCAACGCCGGCAAGTCCTCGCTGCTCAACAAGCTCGTGGGCGTCGAGCGTTCGATCGTCAGCGACGTCGCCGGCACCACGCGCGACGCCATCGACATGCTCGTCGAGCGCGACGGCACCGAGTACCGCATCGTGGACACGGCCGGTATCCGGCGCAAGTCGCTCATCGACGAGGACGTCGAGTACTACGGCTTCGTGCGCGCCATGCGCGCGATCGATCACGCAAACGTCGCGCTCCTCGTCATCGACTCGACCATCGGGCTGACCGACCAGGACCAGCGCATCGCGCGGTTCGCCCAGGAGCGCGGCTGCGCGCTGATCATCCTGCTCAACAAGTGGGACGCGATGGAGACCGACGAGGCCAAGGAAGACATCGAGATCCGCGTCGAAGAGCGCCTCGGTTACGTCGGCTACGCCCCGGTGCTGCGCATCAGCGCGCTGACGGGCCGCGGTGTCGAGCGCATCTGGGCCGCGGTCGACAAGGTCTACGCGAGCTACATCCAGGAGATCCCGACGAGCCAGCTCAACAAGCTGCTCACCGAGATGCGCGAGTTCGGTCACACGATCAACAAACAGGGCAAGTCGCTGCGCCTGCAGTACGTCACGCAGACGCGCACGGCGCCTCCCGGCTTCACGTTCTTCGCCAACCACCCGCACATGGTTGACGACAACTTCCGTCGCTACGTCGAGAACCGCCTGCGCGAGAGGTTCGACTTCGCCGGCACGCCGCTGATCCTGAAGTTCCGCAAGAAGGACTAGCGGATGGACTCTCTCGGGGTGCGCATAGCGGCCGCGGTGGTGGCCGCCTACCTCATCGGCGGCATCCCGTGGGCACTGATCGTGGGCAAGGTGTTCTACCGCATCGACCCGCGCCAGCACGGATCGGGCAACCTCGGCGCGACCAACGTCTTTCGCACGCTCGGGGCCAAGGCCGCCATCGCGACGCTGCTGCTCGACGCGAGCAAGGGCGTCGCGGCCGTGCTGGTCGCCGGCGCGCTGGTCCCCGAGCCGACGTTCGGGCTCATCGCCCACGAGTGGGCGCAGGTCGGCGCGATGATGGCGGCCGTCCTCGGGCACGGGTTCTCGCCCTACATCGGCTTCAAGGGCGGCAAGGGCGTCGCGACGTCGGCGGGAGCGCTGTTCGTGCTGACGCCTCAGGCAGCGGTCATCGAGCTGCTGCTCTTCATCGCGATCGTCGGCGGCACGCGGATCGTGTCGCTCGGCTCGGTGATCATCGCCGCCATCTACCCGTTCCTCGTGCTGTGGCTCTATCCGGGCAACGTCCCGCTGATCACGCTCGCGTTCGCTGCGGCCGGGCTCGTGCTATGGCTGCACCGCGCCAACATCAAGCGGCTCATGCGCGGCGAGGAGAGTAAGATATCGATCAGCCGCAGGGGCCAGGCGGCCAAGTCCCGCGAGAAAGGCGAGTAGCAGATGCGCGTCGCAGTCATCGGTGCCGGTTCGTGGGGCACGGCGGTCTCCCGCCTGCTCGGCAACAAGGGGATCGACGTCGCGGTCTGGGCGCGTGAGCCTGAGATCGCCGAGGGCATCAACGCCACCCACCGCAATCCCGTCTACCTCCCGGAGATCGTCTTGCCGGCGTGCGTGAGCTCGACCCCCGACCTGTGCGAGTCGGTCCAGGGCGCGGACGCGGTCGTCATGGTGACGCCCAGCATCGGCGTTCGGGGCACGGCCGAGGGCCTCGCCGAGTGCCTGCCCTCCGACACGCCGGTCGTCATCCTGTCCAAGGGCATCGAGGACAAGACCTTCTTCACGATGGTGGAGATCCTCGAAGACGTGCTCGGCAACCGCCAGCGCCTCGCCGCGCTCTCGGGCCCCAACCACGCCGAGGAGGTCAGCCGCCAGATCCCGTCCGCCACCGTCGTGGCCTCCTATGACGAGAAGGTCGGCGAGCTCTTCCAGGACCTCTTCATGGACCCGAGCTTCCGTGTCTACACCAACCCCGACGTGCTCGGTGTCGAGCTGGCCGCCGCGACCAAGAACGTCGTCGCCATCGCCTGCGGCATGAGTGACGGTCTCGGCTACGGCGACAACACCAAGGCGACGCTGATGACCCGCGGACTTGCCGAGATGTCGCGCCTCGGCGTGGCTCGCGGCGCCAACCCGCTCACCTACATGGGCCTGGCGGGCATGGGCGACCTGATCGCCACGTGCACGTCGCGCCACTCGCGCAACCGCAACCTCGGCGAGCTCGTCGCGCAGGGCGGCACCATGGACGAGTTCTACGAGAAGACCCACATGGTCGCGGAGGGCGCGGTCGCCTGCGTCAGCTCGTCGGAGCTCGGCAAGCGCGAAGGCGTCGAGCTGCCGATCACCAACATGGTCCGGGGCGTCCTCTACGACGGCATGGACCCGCGCATCGCCGGGGCCAGCCTCATGGGCCGCGCGGCGCGCGACGAGCTGCACGGGATGGGCTTCGTCGTCGACTAGCCCGCGTCGGCTCCGCTTCTTCTCTGCTACCCTGAGCGTGTCCACCCGCGAGAAGGGGAGTGCCCCGTGTCCGAGCGCGTGCTCATGGCTCCGTCGATCCTGTCGGCCGACTTCAGCTGTCTGGGCGAGGCGGTGCGCACGATCGAGACCGGTGGCGCCGACTACGTCCACGTCGACGTCATGGACGGGCACTTCGTCCCCAACCTCACCATCGGCCCGCCGGTCGTCAAGGCGCTCAAGGCCGTCGCCACCAAGCCGCTCGACGTGCACCTGATGATCGACAACGCCGACACGACCGTCGACTGGTATCTCGATGCGGGCGCGGACCTGGTCGTCGTACACCAGGAGGCCTGCACCCACCTGCACCGCGTCGTTCAGCGCATCAAGGCCGCCGGCGCGCAGGCCGGTGTGGCCCTCAACCCGGCCACGCCCGTCGAGACGCTGCGCGACATCATCGGCGAGATCGACCTGGTGCTGATCATGAGCGTCAACCCCGGCTTTGGCGGACAGAGCTTCATCGA
>CAZCRB010000115.1:0-5211 GCA_964500985.1 uncultured Eubacteriales bacterium | reverse complement strand
GCCATCACCGAGTTCAAGCGCACGATCTACATCGACAGCGACTTCGTGCTCGCGCACTTCGCGCTCGCGAACATCTACCGGCAGCTCGGAGACGAGACGAGCGCGTGCCGCGAGTACGAGAACACGCTGCGCTCGCTGTACGCCAAACCTGAGGGGTCGTGGACGGCGTTCCTCGGCGGCTTCAGGCCCGACATGCTCGCGCGGACGTGCGAGCGCAGTCTGATAGAGTGTGGACGCGGTTCTAAGGGCTAAAGATGCGCTCTGTGCAGGGCGATAATCAGTAGGACGCACAAACAAGAGGGGAGCCACCCGCATGGCGACAGCTCGCATCCTGGCGGTCGATGACAGCCCGACCATCCTGGAGATGATCAAGGCGATCCTGATCGCCGGGGGATACGAGGTCATCACGGCAGCCGACGGCGCAGAAGCGCTGGAGAAGGCGCGCGCCGAGATGCCCGATCTCATTCTGCTCGACGTCATGCTGCCCAAGCTCGACGGGTATCGCGTGTGCCGTCTGCTCAAGTTCGACCAGAAGTACAAGGGCATCCCCATCATCATGCTCACGGCGAAGACCGAGGAGCAGGCGATGGCCACCGGCATTCGTACCGGTGCGAACCAGTACCTGACCAAGCCGGTCGAGCCCGAGAAGCTCCTCTCGGCGGTCGCCGAGGAACTCGCCAAGGTCCAGGGCTAACGGCTCGGGGAATAGAAGATGGCTGATCAGACCACCATCGCCGGGCGCGTCATCGAGGCGCTCGTGTCCAGCGGACTGCTGACGGCCGACCAGGCCGCGCAGGCCCGCATGAGCGCGACCGACGACGCGGCTGCGGGGCGCTCGCTCGTGGAGCGCGGGCTCGTCACGGCGGCGCAGCTCGACACCGTGCTCGAAGACGAGCTCGGCTTCCCGCGGGTCGATCTGGCGAGTTACGCACCCGATGACGAGGCACTCGCGCTCGTGCCGGCATCCGTGGCGCGTTCGCGCGGCGTGCTGCCGCTCTTCGAGATCGAGGGCACGCTGACCGTCGCCATCGGCGACGCGCTCGACGTGTTCATGCTCGACGAGCTCGGCACGCAGCTGGGGCTGGGCATGGACGCCGTCCTTGCAGAGGGCCCCGCGGTGGCAAGCGCCGTGACGCAGTACTTCGGCGAGGAGACCGCGACCTTCGAGGTCGCCGAGCTTCCCGCCGAGGACCTGCAGATCTCGGCCGCCGACTTCTTCGACCTGGGAGACGACACCCCGGTCGTGGTCGAGGCTCCCGCAGAAGAGCCGCTGCTTGCCGAGGTGGCGAGCGTCGCGCAGACCGTCGAGGAGGTCGTCGAGGCCGCCGCACCGCTCGGTTCGCCCGCGGTCGACCTCGACGTGCTCGCGGTCGCCGACGAGCGCAAGGTCGCCGTGCTCGTCAGCGAGATCCTCGAACAGGCCGTCGCGCGTGGTGCGAGCCGCATCCACCTTCTGCCGTACAAGAACGACTTCTTCCTCGTCTTCAGGATCAAGGGCCGCCTCGAGAAGATCGCCTCGGCGCCGATCTCGATGCAGCAGCCCCTGATCGACGGGTTCAAAGGGTTCGCCAAGCTCGGTGGTACCGCCGCCAACAGGCCGGCGCTCGGACGCCTGCACGCCGACATCGCCGGCAAGCAGGTCGTGCTCACCGTCTCGTCGGTCCCCACGGTGGCCGGGCAGCGACTCGTCGTCTCGATCGCGCCCGTCAAGCCGCAGCCGCGCGACCTCATCGAGCTCGGGATGAGCGACGCGGAGAGCAAGGCGCTCTACACCATGGTCGAGCGCGGCCGCGGCATCATGCTCGTGGCCGGACCGGTGACGGGCGGACGTTCGACGACGTACTACGCGCTGCTGCAGCACGCCGCGCAGGTGGGCAAGACCGTCTACTCGGTCGAGCGGTCGGTCGACTACGAGATCGCCGCCGTCGCCCAGGTGCTCGTCAGCCCGTCGCAGCCGATCGGGGCCGCGGGCTACATCGCGGCCGGTATGCGCCAGGACACCGACGTGATCGCGGTGGATTCGCTGCAGAGCGTCGAGGACGTGCATCTTGCCATCGAGGCCGCGGGAATGGGCAAGCTCGTGATCGCGACCTTCTCGGGAGCAGACATCGTCGCGGCCGTCCGCCGCATGCTCGACCTGGGTGTGGAGCCGGTCTCGCTGGCCTCGGCGCTCACGCTGGGCGTGGGGCAGCGCGTCGTCCGGACGAACTGCCCCAACTGCTCGACCGAGCAGCGCAGCCCGCTTGCCGACGCCATCCCCGGTGCGACCGCCGGCATGCTGACCCGCTCGGGCTCCGGCTGCCCCAACTGCGGCAAGACCGGGTTCGCGGGAGCCACGGGCATCTTCGAGGTGCTCCCGTTCACCGAGCCGGTGCGGGCATCGATCGCGCGCGGCGGAAGCGCCGCCGACATCGAGGCCGCGGCACGGGCTGCGGGAATGCGCCCGCTCGTCGCGTCCGGACTGTCCAAGGTCCGTGACGGTCTCGTCAGTCCCGAGGAACTCGACCGCGTCTTGCGGTTCGCGCAGTAAAGGATCCTGATGCCCGACGAGAACGACATGATCGAGCAGCCCGTCGCCGAAGAGGTCGGCGAGTGCCTCTGGGTGGAGCAGGTCGTCGCCTTCTATCTCGCCGAGCAGCGCTACGCGCTTCCCATCGAGCGCATCCAGGAGATCCAGCAGATCGTCGCCTTCTCCGACGTCCCGAGTGGCGGCATGGGCGTGATCGGCATGGTCAACCTGCGCGGCAACGTCATTCCGGCGGTCGACCTGCGCCTGCTGGTGGGGCTGCCCAAGCGGGAGTACTCGCTCGAGACGCCGATGATCATCTGTCGCGTCAAAGGCGCTCTCGTCGCACTCGTCGTCGACGAGGTGCAAGACGTCCTCGACCTGCCGCCGGGATGCCTGCAGGCGGCGCCTCCCGTTCACGCACTCTCATCCAAGATGATCGGCGTCGCGCGCATGGACGACGGGCTCATCTACGTGCTCGACCTCGACCTGCTGCTCGGCGACGCGTTCCGGGGGTGGTGAGCGTGACCGAGATCGAACACGGACGTTCGCTTTCCGAGACCGCCGAGGAGGTGCTCCTGCGCCGTGCGGAGTCGCTCGCGCGCGAGTCGCTCGACGAGGAGGTCAGCGACCGTCTGGCGCTGCTGCTCTTCAGGATCGGCGAGGAGTGGTACGCGGTGCGCGTCTCGGACGTGCGCGAGATCTTCCAGGAATACGAAGTGACCCCGGTACCGGGTGTGCCGGACTACATCCAAGGCGTCGTCAACGTCAGGGGAGAGATCCTCTCGGTCACCGACCCGGCGCGCATGATGCGCCTGGGCGAGGTCACCTACGAGGCCGGCATCCGGCCCCCGGCGATCGTCATCAGCTGTGAGGACGTCGTGACGGCGATGGTGGTCGACGAGATCGGCGACATCACCGAGGTTTCGAACGAGGATATCGAGCCGCCGATCTCGATCATCGATCGGGTGCAGGCGGAGTTCATCGCGGGATCCGTGCACGTGGAGGACTCGATGGTCGGACTGATCCACATCGAGAAGATGCTCGAGCCTGTCGTGTCGGTACGACACTAGGTCAGAGCGAGAGGCGAGGAGAACAATGGGTCTCTGGAAGCGCATCAACGGCAGGCTGCTCAATCGGCTGATGTTCTTCACGATCGTCATGCAGGTGCTGTTCCTGGCGTGCCAGTTCGGCATCATGCTGTGGCTGTTCGCCAGCGACATGCGGTCGGACGTGCGGGTGCAGCAGGGCATCGCCGTCATCTTCGGCGTGTCGGTCGTGCTTGCGGCGCTGTGGGCCCTCGGCAACTACTTCGTCGCCAAGAGCTCGCTGGCGCCGTTGAGCGGCGTCGTCGCGTCGGTCCGCGCAGCGTGCCAGGGCGAGATCGGCCGCAAGGTCGAGGTCAAGGGCGACGACGAGATCGGCGTGCTCGCCTCGAGCTACAACCAGCTGCTCGACCTGATCGTCTACCTCATCCGCCAGACCCAGGAGTCGTCACGCCGGCTTCAGCAGTCGTCCAACGACATCCTCTCCGCCACCGAGCAGCAGGCTTCCGGCTCGGCGGAGCAGGCCGCCTCGATCAGCGAGACGACGGCCACGATGGAGGAGCTGGCGAGCACGTACCGTCAGATCGCCGAGAACGCCGACCAGGTCGTGAGCATGGCCGAGGCGTCGCTCGGAAGCGCGGAGAACGGCCAGCAGGCGGTCATGAACACGCTGTCGGCCATGGAAGACATCAAGGCCCGCACGCAGTCGAGCGCGAACAAGATCCTCGCGCTGGGCGAGCGCAGCCAGCAGATCGGCCAGGTCCTCGTGATCATCAACTCGATCGCGGACCAGACCAAGATCCTCGCGCTCAACGCGGCCATCGAGGCGGCGCGAGCCGGCGAGGCCGGCAAGGGCTTCTCGGTCGTCGCCATCGAGATCCGCAAGCTCGCGGAGTCCGTCGTGGAGTCCACCAGCGAGATCTCGACGATCATGACCGAGATCCAGAGCTCGGCCAACGAGCTCGTCATGTCCACCGAGCAGGAGCTCAAGCAGGTCCAGTCGGGCGTCGATCTGGCAAACGTGACCGGCGAGTCGCTCGACCGCATCCTGGACATGGTCGAGCAGACCACCGTCGCCGCCAAGGAGATCTCGGCGGCCACGCAGCAGCAGAAGTCCGCCACCGACCAGGTCGTCAAGGCGATGCGCGAGGTCGCCGCGGTCGCGCAGCAGACCGCCGCGGGTTCGCGGCAGGTGGCCGGTGCCGCCGAGCAACTCTCCTCGATGGCTCGCGAGTCGAGCCAGGTCGGTTCCGCATTCAGCGTCGTGGACGGGTCCTAGACCCGCTCGCTCTCACAGGGAAGGCACGCAATGGTCGAGTTCGACCGCAGCGCGTTCATATCGAAGTTCCAAGAAGAGGCGCAGGACCTGCTCCAGCGTCTTAACGAGGGCGTGATCCAGCTCGAGGCCGAGCCGGACAACCGCGAGCTCATCGACCAGATGATGCGCGACGCGCACACGGTCAAGGGTTCCTCGCGCATGGTCGGGCTGATCGAGATATCCGACGTCGCCCACCGCCTCGAGGACTTCATGATCAAGGTCCGCGACGGGCAGATGAAGTACACGCCCGAGATGAGCGACTACTTCTTCGAGGCGCTCGACGCGATCGTCTATCTCGCGGACAACGCGGGGCAGAACGTCGACAACGCCATCGATCTCGA
>CAZCRB010000114.1:0-5411 GCA_964500985.1 uncultured Eubacteriales bacterium | reverse complement strand
CGCGCTGTTCTTCGACCCCCACTCGCCCGACGATCTCGCCGCGCGCGTGCGCGACCTGCTCGCGGGAGCGGTCGAGCGTGTCGACGAGACGACCGCGCGCGAGCAGGCCGACCGGCGCGCTGCGGCGTTCGGCGAGCGGTTCGTGGCCATCATGCGCGAGGCTGCGGGCGGAGCGGCTCAGTGACCCGGCCGCTCGTCTCGGTACTGACCCCGTCGTACAACCAGGCGGCGTGGCTCGGCGACAACCTTCGCTCCGTGGCCGTCCAGACCTACCCCGACATCGAGCACATCGTCATGGACGGCGCATCGACCGACGGCAGCGTCGACATCCTTGCGCAGGCCGACCCGGCCGTGATCTGGAAGAGCGAGCCGGACAAGGGCCAGGCCGACGCGATCAACAAGGCGTTCGCGGCCTCCTCGGGCGACATCATCGGCTGGCTCAACTCCGATGACGCGTTCTTCGACACCCACGTGGTGCAAGACGTGGTGGAGGTCTTCGAGCGCAACCCGGATGTCGACGTCGTCTACGGACACGCCGCGCGCGTGACCGCCGACGGGCGCATCGTCTACGTGGTCTGGGTGCCGCGCTTCAGCGCGCGGTTCCTCAAGTGGATCTGCTACTTCATCCAGCCGGCGGTGTTCGTCCGGCGCAGTGCCATCCAGGACCGCTTTCTCGACGACTCCTACCAGTTCGCGATGGATTGGGAGCTGTGGCTGCACCTCGCCGCGCAGGGCGCCACCTTCAAGCGCGTGAACCGCGTGCTGGCGATCGATCGCCTCCAGCCGGACCGCAAGATGAAGACCTGGCTTCCGGTGCTGGAGGAGAACCGCGCGCGCCTGGGCGTTACCTACGGCGTGAGCATGCCGCGCTTCTACTTCCCGATGGAGCGCGCCTACTACGTCGCGACACGACTCGGCGGCGCGCGTTACGCGGCGAGCGTCCCGCACGATCTGGCGTTCGCGGGTGAACAGGACGGCGGCTGGGAACGCTTCAAGCGGCAGGTCTTCTCGCGCAAGTCCAGTTGGCCCGCCGAGTATCGATGAGCATAGCGGCCGAACTCGAACGGCCACGCGACACGCGTATTGATGCGCTGCGGGGCCTGGCGATCACCCTGGTCGTCCTTGGGCACTCATTGGTGCGAGCCACACCGGTGTACACGGTTGCCGGATCGGGGTTGGTTGCTGTCGCAGGTGTGGGATGGATTGCCGCGTCGACCGCATCGCATCCCCTGCTCGACATCATCTACAGCTTTCACATACCGCTGTTCGCCTTCGTGTCCGGCTTCGTGCTGCTCGGCAGTCGCAGCGGGCTGGGTTGGCGGTTCGTGGTTCGCCGTTTTCGCGCACTGATGATCCCGTACTTCGCATGGTTGGGCATCGGCTGGCTGTCCGTGGGCGAGCGAAGCGCGCGGGGACTTGCACGCTTCATGGCTGCCGGTGCAGTGAGTCCGCAGGCACCCGGCGCACTCTGGTTCCTCTACGCGTTGTTCATGTCGTCAGTCGTGCTGGCGCTGGTCGTGCGGATCAGCGTCTCCCCCCGGTTCCTTGCGATCAGCGCGGTCATCATCGGGGTTGCCGGGGTGATTCCGTTGGGCGCGTACGATCACTTCCTGGGGCTGGCCGAGGTCGCCTGGGTCTACCCGTTTCTGGTCGCGGGGCTCGTGTTCGCCACGCGCCGCGCGTCCTTTGATCAGCGAGCGCGCTGGGCGCTGCCGCTTTCTTTCGTCGTCTGGATCGCGACGCTGGTCCTGATCTCGCCTGCGATTCTGCCGGGACCGCGCTGGTGGTTCGCCCCCCTGGGTGCCGCCCTTGGCTCACTCGCGCTTCCGGGCGCGCCGCTCGTACTGAAGGGGCTGTGGGCGATTGCGCGTGTCACCTGCGCGCTCGCGGGGGTGCTGACCTTCTACTACGGGTACGCCTACGTCGTGGGCAGAGCACGTGACGTTCAGGCGTGGATCGGTCAGCGGTCGATTGGGATCTACGCGCTGCAGGCGGTCTTTCTTGTCCCGTTTTCGGGGCTGTGGGGATGGCGGCACGCGACCATCCTGTTCGCGGTTGCGATGTCCGGAAGTGTGCTTGGAACGCTGCTGCTCGAGCAGTTCCGCTGGACGCGTGTCGTCCTTCTGGGCAAGCATAAGGCGTGACCCTCTGGCGGTGCTGGTATGCTACTGCGGTGAATCAGGCCCCGAGTTCGATGGGAATCCCAAGTGACCAAGCGCGCACTCATCACCGGTATCACCGGTCAGGACGGTTCGTACCTCGCCGAGCTGCTGCTCGACAAGGGCTATGAGGTCTACGGCGTCGTCCGCCGTGCGGCCACGCCCTCTACCGAGCGCATCGAGCACATCCTCGACCGCGTGAAGCTCATGGTGGGCGAGATGACCGACCAGACGTCGCTCATCGACGCGATGGAGGAGTCGCAGGCCGACGAGGTCTACAACCTCGCCGCGCAGTCGTTCGTGGGCGACTCGTGGACCGTCCCGGTCTCGACCGGCGACGTGGACGGCATCGGCGTGACCCGCATCCTCGAGGCCGTGCGCCGCGTGAAGCCGGAGGCGCGCTTCTATCAGGCCGCCACCTCGGAGATGTACGGCAAGGTCCACGAGGTCCCGCAGTCGGAGACCACGCCGTTTCACCCGCGCTCGCCCTACGGCGTGGCAAAGGTGTACGGCTTCTACATCACGCTGAACTACCGCGAGTCCTACAACATGCACGCCAGCAACGGCATCCTCTTCAACCACGAGTCGCCGCGCCGCGGGCTCGAGTTCGTGACGCGCAAGATCACCGACCACGTCGCCAAGATCAAGCTCGGCATGCTCGACGAGCTGCGCCTGGGCAACCTCGACTCCAAGCGCGACTGGGGCTTTGCCGGCGACTACGTCGAGGGCATGTGGCGCATGCTGCAGGCCGATCAGCCGGACGACTACGTGCTCGCGACCGGTGAGACCCACACGGTCCGCGAGTTCTGCGAGATCGCCTTCAACCGCGTCGGCCTCGACTACCAGGACCACGTCGTCATCGACGAGCGCTTCGTGCGTCCCGCCGAGGTCGACCTGCTTCTCGGCGATCCGGCCAAGGCCAAGGCCGAGCTCGGCTGGGAGCCCAAGGTCAGCTTCCAGGGGCTCGTCGAGATGATGGTCGACGCCGACATGGAGCGTCTGTCCCGCTAGGGGCGGTCCTCTCGATGACCAAACGCGCACTCATCACCGGCGTCGCCGGCCAGGACGGGACGTATCTCTCGGAGCTGCTGCTCTCCAAGGGCTACGAGGTCTACGGCATCGTGGGCCCTGCGCCGGGCACCTTCCTCGAGTGGGCCGGGCAGTTCGACGCACTGCACCCGGTGCAGGCCGACCTGGCCGACATGGAGTCGCTGCTCGCCGTGGTCGAGGAGTCGCAGCCCGATGAGGTCTACAACCTCGCCGCGCAGTCCTGGGTCGCCGCTTCGTGGGAGAAGGCGCTCGCCACCACCGACATCAACGCGGTCGGCGTCCTGCGCCTGCTCGAGGCGATCCGCTGCGTCAAGCCCGACGCGCGGTTCTGCCAGGCGTCGTCGGCCGACATGTTCGGCCGCTCGGCGCAGGTTCCGCAGACCGAGCTGACCGCGGTGCACCCGCGCAGCCCCTACGGCGCCGCCAAGGCGTTCGGCTACTTCATCACGATCAACTACCGCGAGTCCTACGGGATGCACGCGAGCAACGGCATCATGTTCAACCACGAGTCGCCGCGCCGCGGCATGCAGTTCGTGACGCGCAAGATCACCGATGGCGTCGCGCGCATCAAGCACGGGCTCGACACCGAGCTGCGGCTCGGCAACCTCGACGCGCGGCGCGACTGGGGTTTCGCCGGCGACTACGTCGAGGCGATGTGGCTCATGACGCAGCAGCCCGAATCCGACGACTACGTGGTCGCCAGCGGCGAGACCCACACCGTGCGCGAGTTCTGCCAGATCGCGTTCGAGCGCGCGGGGCTCGACTGGGAGCGCCACGTCGTGGTCGACCCCGAGCTGTTCCGCCCCGCTGAGATCGAGATCCTCGCGGGCGATGCCGCAAAGGCCAAGGAGCGCCTCGGCTGGGCACCGCGGGTGGGTTTCGCCGAGATCGTCAACATGATGGTCGACGCGGACCTCGAGCGCTACGCAGCCGAGTAGGGCGCCGGCGATGGCCGATCACCGCGAGCCCACACTCGATGAGGCCCGCGCCCTGCGCGAGGCCGACCGCCGAGCGAACCTGGCGCCCACCGCCGAGTTACTAGACGAAGCTCCGCTCCAGCCCGACACACGAGCGGCCGTCCGCGGCTTCAGGCTGCGAGCACGACTTCGCGACCTTCCCGTGATCGGTTCGGCCGCGCGCCGCGCGTACCGCATGCTCAAGGGGGGTGGCTCGTGAGGATCGCCTGGTGCACGCCGCTGGATTCCGGCAGCGGGATCGCCAAGTTCTCCGCCGCGGTGTTGCCGCACCTGAGGGAGCTCGCAGACGTCGAGGTCTTTGCCCCAGCGAGCGCCGACGCATACGCCGTCGACGCCCCCGTGCGCGACCTCGTGCCCGCGACCGCCGAGGCGGATCTGCGCGGCTTCGACGCGGTGGTCTACAACGCGGGCAACAACCCCGCCTTCCACACCGAGATCCACCGTGCGTCGGCGCAGGTTCCGGGCATCGTGATCGTTCACGACAAGCGCATGCACGGGTTCTTCCATGACCTGTGGGCAGTTCACGACGGTGACCCCGAGCGCTACGCGGCGATGATGCGCCACTACTACGGCGAGGCAGGGGAGCGCGCAGCCGCGGACGTGCTGGCGGGCCGCGCGGGCGTCGACTCGCGCGTGGAGTTCCCGCTCGTCGAGCCCGCGCTGTTCAACGCGACCGGCATCGTCGTGCACTCCGCCGAGTCCGCGGCGCTCGTGCGCCGCTACGGCGACCTCGTGCCGGTGGTCGCGCTCGGCCTGCCATTCGATCCCGCGTTCCTCGATGCGTTGGGGCCGCTGCCGCCGCGCGAGGAGTTGGTGCCGGACGACGGGCGGGTTCTGATCGTCTCGAGCGGTGGTGTCTTCGAGCAGAAGCGTCTCGACAGCGTCGTGCGCACCATCGCCGGCGATCCGCGTCTGCGCGAGCGTGTCCGACTCGCGATCGTGGGCGGCGGTCGGCCGGAGTACCTCGAGAGCCTGCGTGCGCTCGCCGACGCGTCGGGCGTCAGGGCCAGCGTGCAGATCACCGGACGCGTGGACGACCGGGAGATGTACGGTTGGATCGTAGCCGCCGACATCGCCGTGAACCTGCGCTACCCCTCCATCGAGTCCTCGAGCCTCTCGCTCGTCGAGCAGCTGTTCCTCGGCAAGCCGGTGGTCGTGACCGATACGAGTTACTACGCGGAGCTTCCCGACGACGTCGTGATCAAGGTGCCCGTCGAGGCCGAGG
>CAZCRB010000113.1:0-5473 GCA_964500985.1 uncultured Eubacteriales bacterium | reverse complement strand
GCGGCGTGGATCTTCGGCGGCGAGGCATCCGTCACCGGCCGGGCCGAGAACGACGTCAAAAACGCGCTGCCCGAGCAGTAGCGAAGTGGGCCGGCTCAGGTAAACTGTTCGGGCGCACCCTGCCCGGGTGGCGGAATAGGCAGACGCGTCGGTCTCAAAAACCGATGAGGGAAACCTCGTGCGGGTTCGATCCCCGCCCCGGGCACCACGTGCGTCACACCTGAGGAGGCGACAGCGCTATGCCGGGCAGGTCAACAGCGGCCACGATCGACGAGTACATCGCCGAGTTCCCGCCGCAGACCCAGGCGGTGCTCGAGCAGATGCGTGCCCTGATCAGGGCAAGCGCGCCCGACGCGGTCGAGACCATCAGCTACGCCATCCCCACCTTCGACCTCAACGGCCATCTCGTGCACTTCGCGGGATACCGCAACCACATCGGCTTCTATCCGACCGGCCGCGGCATCGAGGCGTTCCGAGACGAACTCGCGTCCTACAAGGGCGGCAAGGGCTCGGTCCAGTTCCCGCTCGACCAGCCGCTGCCCGTCGACCTCATCCGCCGCATCGTCGAGTTCCGGGTCGCGGAGATGCGCGGGACGGCACCCGGAGCCGGAGACTGATGCCGGCACCGAGCGAGGACGAGAACCCCGGCGTTTCAGCGCGCGACCGCTCGCTCGGCTGCCTGCTCGGACTCGCGTGCGGTGACGCCGTCGGGACGACCGTCGAGTTCCAGGGGCGCGGGACCTTCCCGCCGGTGACCGACATGGTCGGCGGCGGACCGTTTGGCCTGGCCCCCGGCGAGTGGACCGACGACACCTCGATGGCGCTGTGTCTCGCACAGAGCCTGCTGGCGTGCGGTGGCTTCGACCCGTCCGACCAGATGGACCGTTACGTCGCCTGGTGGCAGCGGGGACACCTCAGCTCGACCGGCACCTGTTTCGACATCGGCAACACCGTGGCCGCCGCGCTCACGCGCTTCCTGCGCACCGGCGAGCCGTTCGCCGGCTCGGTGGACCCGCGAACCGCCGGGAACGGATCGCTCATGCGCCTCGCGCCGGTCGTGCTGTACTTCCGGCCCGACCACGACGCCGTGGTGCGCTTCGCGGTCGAGAGCTCGCGCACCACACACGGTGCGCCCGAGGCCCTCGAGTGCTGCGCGCTGTTCGGCTCGCTTCTCGATGCCGCGCTCGACGGCCTAAGCAAGAACGAAGTGCTCGGCGCCTGCTCAGTGCCCCTGCGCGAGCACCGCGTCGCCGCGCTCGCGCAGGGTGCCTACCGGGACAAGCGGTCGGACGAGATACGGGGCAGCGGCTACTGTGTCGAGTCGCTCGAGGCCGCGCTGTGGTGTTTCGCGCAGACCGAGACATTTGAAGATGCCGTGCTGGCCGCCGCCAACCTCGGTGACGACGCGGACACCACTGCCGCTCTAGTGGGCCAGCTCGCCGGCGCGCATTACGGGGTCGGCGAGCTGCCCCGGCACTGGCTCGACCGGCTGTGCCTGCGCGACCTGATAGAGCAGACGGCCAACGAACTCCACGACGCAAAGCAAGGACCCGCATGAGACGAGGCGTTTGGTATGCCCTGGCCGCGTACGTCGTCTGGGGGCTGCTGCCCATCTACTGGAAGTCGCTTCACGGCGTTCCCGCCTTGTCGCTGATCAGCCACCGGATCATCTGGTCGTGCGTGCTGCTGGCGGCGGTGCTGGTGGCGACGCGCCAGCTCACCTCGTTTCGCAAGACGGCGTTCGCGCCACGCGTCCTCGCGGTCTATTCGGCGGCCGCGGTGCTGATCGGCATCAACTGGCTCACGTACATCTGGGCGGTCAACGCGGGGTTCGTGCTGCAGACGAGCCTCGGCTACTTCATCAACCCGCTCATCAGCGTCGTGCTCGGCGTGGTTCTGCTCAGGGAGCGGCTCCGGCCCGCACAGTGGGCGGCCGTGGGCATCGCAGGCGCGGGCGTGGTGTACCTGACCGTCTCCGCGGGCTCGTGGCCGTGGATCGCGATGACGCTTGCGATCACGTTCGCGCTCTACGGGCTCGTCAAGAAGCTCGCGCCGCTCGGGTCGGTCCAGGGGCTCGCGCTCGAGACCGGGCTGCTGTTCGCGCCGGCGCTCGGCTACCTCCTCGTTGCGGGCGCAGGCCCCGTCACGAGCGGCTCTTCCGGCCTGTGGACCGGCACGCTGCTCGTCGGCACCGGTGTCGCCACCACGGTCCCGCTCCTGCTGTTCGCGAGCGCCACACGCCGCATACCGCTTCTGTGGATCGGGGTGCTGCAGTACATCGCCCCGACGATACAGTTCCTTCTCGGGGTGTTCCTGTTCCACGAGCCGGTCACCGCACAGATGCTCGCGGGATACGGGCTCGTGTGGCTCGCGCTCGGCGTCTTTGGCGTGGAGGGGGTCCACGAACACCGCAAGACGCTCTTCCCTGCGGTGACCGACTGACGCGCCGCGCACCATTGTCATCGCTTCGAGTGCGAGTAGGATGGTGTGCACCCTCCCCTTCCGAAGAACGGACCGTGCGCCGTGTCCCACCGCGCCCACCTCACTTCCGTACGCATCTCAAGCGCCCTGCGTGACGCGGTCGGCACCGAACGGTACTCGCTGACGACGCTGCGCGCGGACGCGCTCGCGGGCCTCACGGTCGCGGTGGTGGCGGTACCGCTCGCCATGGCGCTCGCCATCGCAAGCGGGGTGCCGCCCCAGTACGGGCTGTACTCGGCGATCGTCGGCGGCCTGATCGCCGCGGTGACGGGCGGCTCGCGCTACAGCGTCTCCGGACCCACGGCGGCGTTCGTCGTGGTGCTCGCGCCGATCTCTGCGCGCTACGGGCTCGCGGGACTGACCACCGCCGGGCTCATGGCAGGAGTGATTCTCGTCGCGATGGGCGCTGCGAAGCTCGGTCGCCTCATCGAGTACGTGCCCGAGCCGGTCACGGTCGGTTTCACCAGCGGGATCGCCGTCGTGATCGCGCTGATGCAGCTCAAAGACCTGCTGGGCCTCGACATCGCGACGATGCCCGAGACCTTCGCCGGCAAGGTGGCCGCGCTCGCGAGTGCGGCACCCGAGGTCTCGTGGGCCGCGGTCGTGGTGAGCGCCGTGACCCTGGCGGTCGCTGTCGCGTGGCCGCAGAGACGGCTCGTCGTGCCCGGCTACGCGCCCGCGATCGTCGCGGGCGCGCTGACCGCGCTTGTCCTCGCACGGCTGGGGAACCCCGTCGACACCATCGGCTCGCGATTCACCTACGAGGCGGGCGGCGCCCTCCTTCACGGCATCCCCCGCGTGCCGCCCCACCTCGTCGCGCCCTGGCGACTGCCGGGCGCCGACGGCGGCACGTTCCCCGTGACCCTGACGTCGCTGCGAGACCTGCTCCCCGCGGCGGTGTCGATCGCGATGCTCGGTGCGATCGAATCGCTGCTGTGCGCCGTCGTGCTCGACCGCTCGACGCGTACCCGCCACCACTCCAACGGGGAGCTGCTCGGACAGGGTCTGGCCAACATCGCGGCGCCGTTCTTCGGCGGCATACCGGCGACCGCGGCCATCGCGCGTTCCGCCGCCAACGTACGCGCCGACGCCCGTACCCCGGTGGCCGCGGCCTTGCACGCCGTCTTCGTGCTGCTCGGAGTGCTCGTGTTCGCCCCGGCCCTCGCGCTGGTGCCCATGGCCTCGATGTCGGCAATCCTGCTGCTCGTCGCATGGAACATGAGCGACGCGGGTGCGGCCGTCGCGCTTCTCAAGCGCGCGCCGACGGCCGACAAGCTCGTGTTCATCGTGTGCTTCTCGCTCACGGTCGTCTTCGACATGATCGTGGCGATCACCGTCGGTATCGTGCTCGCGTCGTTCCTGTTCCTGCGCGACATCGCGCGCTTCACCCAGGTACGCGACGTGACCGGGCACGAGCGCTACACCGCCGGACCGCTGCCCGAAGGGTGGCGCGTGACCAAGATCACGGGCGCCATGTTCTTCGCCGCCGCCGAGCGGGTGCTGGCGCAGCTGCTCGAGGAGACGCCCGACGGCGTCGGCCTGATCGTCTACGCCGACGGGATCACGCTGCTCGACGCGGGCGGCTCCAGTGCCCTTGAGCGCTTCGTCACCGAATGCGAGGCACGCGGCATCACGGTCTTGATGACCGACCTCCAGGCGCAGCCGGCGCGCACGATAGAGGCCGCCGGACTCGGTCAGCGCCGCTCGCTGCGCGTGCTCCCCACCCTTGCCGACGCCCTCGCGGTGGCGGCCGAGGAACTGCGCTAGGGCGCGTGCCACTACTTCGTCAGGCTGCTCGGGAACTCCTCGGGCGCCTCGCGGACACCCTCCTGCGCCATGCGGCGTGCGTTGCGTCCTGACAGGGCGATGAGCGGCGAGGTCGCCAGCACGCACAACGACCCGATCAGGTACGCGGGCGGGAAGCCGAAGCGGTCGGTCACCCAACCCAGCGCCGGCGGGCCCACCGTCGAACCCGCATCGCCGAACAGCGCGTCGAGCGAGAGCACCGTCGCCCGCTGGGCCGAGGGGATCAGCGTGTTGATGTAGCCCTGGTAGATCGGCCCGTAGGCACCGAAGATCACGCCCCACAGCACCCACAGACCGCTGGCCGCCAGTGTCGGCCCCCACCCCGGCGCCGTTGCCACGAGCCCCACCACGCCGATGCCGGCGATGAGCACGGACAGCAGGATCGGCAGGACCGACAGGACCCGCGACGGGTCGCGGCGCTTCTCCCCGCGCCCCATGATCCTGGGGACGAGCACGTTGCCGAGGATTCCGGCCAGCGAGGCGACGGCCTGGATGACTCCCACCAGCCACACGTAGTTCTTGCCGAGCAGCAGCAGGATGTACTGCTGCCACCCGTAGAACCCGAACATGAAGAACAGTCCGCCGACGGCCGACGCCAGCAGCAAGGGCCGGACGGCCGGCGAGCCCCATCCGTAGCGGACCCCTTTGTCGAACACGCGACGCGTCTCCGCCCCGATGGTGTCACGGCGAAGCGGCCGCTTCTCGAACCCCAGGTCGCGCATGAGCGTGAACGCCGCGATGAACGCGAAGACGAGTGCAACGGCCCGCAGCAGGTACGGCAGCGCGAGATTGACCTGTCCGACGAACCCGCCGACGAGCGTCCCGACCAGCATCGCCCCCGAGAACGTCATGCCGCCCCACGAGAAGACCTGGTCCTTGGGTCCCTCGTAGCCCGTGTGGTCCAGCGCGTCGACGAGCCATGCGTCGGTCGCACCCGTCTGGAAGCAGAAGCCGAGCCCGATCAGAACACTGCCGGCCGCGAATCCCCAGAATCCCCAGCCCAGGGTCGGCGTGGCCACGTAGAGCAGCGTGGCGGCGACGAGCGTGGCGATGCTGATCAGAAACGAGATCCGCCGCCCGATCGTATCGGCCACCACGCCCGTGGGGACCTCGAAGAGCAGCTGCGCCCCGGTGTAGACGGCGTTGACGAGCATCACCTGGAACAAGGTGAGCCCGGACTGGATCA
>CAZCRB010000112.1:0-5511 GCA_964500985.1 uncultured Eubacteriales bacterium | reverse complement strand
CAGGTCAGACACCCTGTATGCCATTAGGAAACCTGTGCTCTATCCCCTGAGCTACGAGGGCGTGTCCCGCATTCTGCCACACCGCCGCGCGCGAGTCGTGGCACGCGCGACAGCGAGCGGGCCGTCGTCGCGCCCGAACGCCTAGACGCCGGTCGGACCCTGCATGCGCTGCTGGCGCTCGAGGTTCGCCTGCCTGCGGAAGTTGAGTGCCTCGACGCCCAGCGAGAACAGGATCGCGAAGTAGACGTAACTGCGGTTGATCTCCTCGCCAAACCCGTCGGCGATGAGAAGCACGCCCACCAGCACGAGGAACGCGAGGGCGAGCATCTTGAGCGACGGGTGCTTGTGGATGAAGTCGGCGAGCGGGCCGGCGAAGAACATCATCGCGATGATCG
Source organism: uncultured Eubacteriales bacterium (assembly GCA_964500985.1). Classification (GTDB taxonomy): domain Bacteria; phylum Actinomycetota; class Coriobacteriia; order Anaerosomatales; family PHET01; genus CAZCRB01. The sequence continues at coordinate 5,116 of CAZCRB010000112.1, read as the reverse complement.
CGATCGTCATGGCGATGATGATGAGGATGTACTGGTCGGTCAGTCCGACGGCGGTCAGCACCGAGTCGATCGCGAACACCATGTCGACGACCATGATCTGGAAGACGACGGCGGCCATGCTGCTCGCCGTGTGCGGCTTGGGTGCCTCGTCCTCGTCCTCTTTGAGCTCGGTGGTCTTGTAGATCTCCGTGACCGCTTTGTAGACCAGGAAGATACCGCCCGCGAGGAGGATCACGTCTTTGGCGCTGAACGCGTGGCCGAACAGCGTGAAGAGCTCCGTGTCGAGCTGCAGCAGCCACGAGATGCCGAGAACCATCACGATGCGTCCGACCAAAGCGAGCGAGAGTCCCAGCTTGCGCACGAACGGCTGCTTCTCCGCGGGCACGTCCTGGGTGACGATCGCGAGGAAGATGATGTTGTCGACGCCGAGCACGATCTCGAGCACGGTCAGCGTGACGAGAATGACGAGCGACTGGATCGTGAGCAACTCGGCCATGGCGGTTGGGTCCTTCTCGTGTACGGCGGGTCCGACGAGGGCGCCCCGGTCCGGTGCATCCCCCTGCTAGCGCGCGGTCTGGCGTCCCATCCGGTGACTCACGCAATGGGGCGCGGGCGACATTGTAGCGCGAACCGGGGCGCCTGCGGCATGCGCGACCGATCTGCGTTGAGCGGTTTCCATCGGAAACACACAAGAAACAAAACACGGCGCTGAGCAGGGGACATCGAAGGGACGACCGTTTATCCGACCGTTCATCCGCCGCTCATCGCGTGCGAACGCCGTTCGGCAGATATGGCGGCACGAGCGGTCTAGCGGCCTCACTATGACGGGTATCAGTTCACTGTCGCCCATGCTGGGCTCTCTGGGTTCCGCCCACAGTGTCCAAGTGCGGGCGACTGAGCGTTCGTGGGGGGCACGCTTCCCGCGAAAGGGAACAGGTACACGAAGGGACAGGCGCGCGTCATGCGCCGACGCGGCTTAGGGCATCAAAGCCGCGAGCTGCAAGAAGACAGGGTACGGGGTAAGGAAGGGAGATGTCATGGGAAGGCCCAACAAGGCGATATCGTTACTGCTTGTGATCGCAATGACCGCGTTGTTCGTGGGCCCGACCGCCGGATTCGCCGCAGACACATCCAAGGCGGATCAGAGCGTATCGAGGCCTGCTCGACCAAAGACCAACGTAGTCATCACCCAGGCCGAGCGCGAGGCCGCAGCCGCGCGCATGGCGCTGAGCAAGGCGATGGTGGGCAAGGTTGCCCCGTCTGCCGTGCCCACGCCCCAGCCGGGCGGAGTGCCCGACTACTTTGGCGACGCGAACTGGGCGTTCAGCCCTCCGCTGAGGAAGTTCGTCGACACCCTGCCGGGCCTTGGCCCCACAGGAGCCAACAACCTTGGGCAGTACGTTCCGGTCGGTCATCCCGACACCAAGACGTACCCCGGCTCGGACTACTACGAGATTGAGCTGCGCCAGTACACGGAGCAGATGCACTCCGATCTGCCGCCCACGACCCTGCGCGGCTACGTGCAGGTCAACAAGGGTACCGACGCTGACGGCAACAACACGATCGCTCCGGACGCCATCCATCAGCTCGGCCCGATCATCAAGGCCCGCAAGGATCGTCCGGTCCGCATCAAGTTCACCAACAAGCTCCCCACCGGTGAGGCCGGAGACTTGTTCATCCCGGTGGACACGACCGTCATGGGTGCCGGCATGGGCCCCAACGGCGAGAACGTCACGACCGGCACGGTGAACTACACGCAGAACCGCGCGACCCTGCACCTCCACGGTGGAATCACGCCGTGGATCAGTGACGGTACGCCGCACCAGTGGATCACTCCCGCGGGCGAGAAGACCGACTACCCCAAGGGTGTCAGCGTCCGCAACGTGCCTGACATGCCGGATCCCGGCGATGGCTCGATGACGTTCTTCTACACGAACCAGCAGAGTGCGCGCATGATGTTCTATCACGACCACTCGCTGGGTATCACCCGCCTCAACGTCTACGCGGGCGAGGCAGCGGGATACTTCATCTCCGATCCCGCCGAGGACAAGCTCATCGCGGACGGCACCATCCCGGCCGATCAGCTTCCGTTGATCATCCAGGACAAGTCGTTCGTGGACGCCACGACGGTTCGCCAGACCGACCCGACGTGGAACTGGGGCACGGGCGCCAAGGACGTCAACGGCGTGCGTACGCCGGTCACGGGCGACCTGTGGTACCCGCACGTCTACTCGCCTGCGCAGAACCCGGCCGACCCCTCGGGCATGAACGCCTTTGGTCGTTGGCACTACGGCCCGTGGTTCTGGCCGCCCACAAACAACATCACCAACCCGCCGATCCCCAACCCCTACTACGACCCGGTCAACGCGCCGTGGGAGAACGACACCATCCCGGCGACCCCCAACCCGTCGATGGCGGGCGAGGCATTCATGGACACGCCGATCGTCAACGGTACGGCGTTCCCGACGGTCGAGGTCGACCCCAAGTCGTATCGCCTCCGCGTGCTCAACGCCTCGAGCGACCGCTTCTGGAACCTCCAGATGTACGAGGCCGACGCGACGACGATGAGCGTCGACGGGCGCAGCAACACCGAGGTCAAGATGGTCCCCGCGCAGGCCACCCCGGGCTTCCCGGAGCTGTGGCCGACGGACGGCCGTGACGGCGGCGTGCCGGATCCGGCGACCGCAGGTCCTGAGTGGATCCAGATCGCGAGCGAGGGTGGCTTCCTGCCCAAGCCGGCGATCATCCCTCAGCAGCCGATCACGTGGAACATGGACCCGACCCAGTTCACGATGGGCAACGTCAAGGACCACAGCCTCCTGGTCGCTCCCGCAGAGCGCGCCGACGTGGTCGTCGACTTCTCCCAGTACCGCGGCAAGACGCTGATCCTGTACAACGACGCTCCGGCGGCGTTCCCTGCACGTGACGCGCGCCTTGACTACTACACCGGCGCACCGGACCTGAGCGACACCGGCGGACACACCGGTCCGCAGGTCGGCTTTGGCCCCAACACGCGCACGGTCATGCAGATCAAGGTCAAGGATGTCGCCCCGGCTCCCGCCTTCGACCTCGCGGCGCTGAACACCGCGTTCGCGTCGACGGCCACCACCGACGGCGTCTTCAAGTCCTCGCAGAACCCGATCATCTACCCCGAGGCTCGCTACAACGAGTCCTACAACGCCTCGTATCCGGTCGATCCGTTCATGCGCATCTTCGACTTCAAGAAGACGTTCAAGACCATCGCCGGCAACACCGTCTCGATCGACTTCAAGAACAAGGCGATCCAAGACGAGATGGGCGAGGCGTTCGACCTTGAGTACGGCCGTATGAGCGGCAAGCTCGGTCTTGAGCTGCCGGGCACCAACGCTGCGAACCAGAACTTCATCTTGCAGGCGTTCATCGATCCGACCACCGAACAGGTGCAGGCTTCGATGACCCCGATGACGCCCGTTCAAGGCGACGGAACGCAGATCTGGAAGATCACGCACAACGGCGTGGACACGCACCCGATCCACTTCCACCTCTACGACGTCCAGGTCATCAACCGCGTCGGCTGGGACAACCTCGTCCAGCCGCCGGACGACAACGAGCTCGGCTGGAAGGACACCGTCCGGGTCAGCCCGCTCCAGGACACCATCGTGGCCCTGCGACCGGTCATGCCGAGGGTTCCCTTCGGTCTGCCCAACAGCCTGCGTCCGCTCGATCCGACGCAGCCTATCGGCGGGACCATGGGCTTCACGAACATCGACACGACGACCGGCCAGCCCATCACTCCGCCGGTCACCAACCAGGTCGTCAACTTCGGCTGGGAGTACGTGTGGCATTGCCACATCCTGAGCCACGAAGAGATGGACATGATGCGCCCGGTCTCGCTGGCCGTGGACACGACCAAGTCCGTCGCTCCGATCCTGACCGGCGTAGGCATCTCCGGTACGCCCAGCATCCCGCTGAGCTGGACCGACCCGACGCCTGCCGGCCAGACGATCGACGCCAACTGGGGTAGCCCCGCTGGCGAGATCGGATTCCGCGTCGAGCGTGCGATCAAGAGCGGCAACACGTGGGGCGCGTTCGTGACCGTCGCAAACGTGCTCGCCAACAAGACCTCGTGGGCTGATACGACGACGCAGGCCGGTGCCTACTACCGCTATCGTGTCGTCGCCTACAACGCGTCCGGTGACACCGTGTCCAACGTCATCGACGTCTCGCCGCCCACGGCCACGCCGAGCAACCTGGTGACGCTTGTCCAGGACGGTCCTCAGGTCCGTCTGACCTTCAACGACAACGCCACCGATGAGACCGGTTTCGTCGTCGAGCGCGCGGTCGGCGCGGGCGCATTCGCCCAGCTCACCACGCTGCCGGCGAAGACCGGGACCGGCTCGGTGACCTACACCGATACCGCGGTCACGCCGGGTACGAGCTACAGCTACCGGGTCAAGGCGGTCAACGTCGCCGGGCCTTCCGGCTGGAGCAACACCGCGACGGCCAACGTCCGCGTGATGTATCGCATCAGCGGTTCGGACCGCTACACCGTGGCCATCAACATGGCAGCGGCCGCATATCCCGGCTGGACCGGCGTCAAGGACCTGATCATCGCGAGCGGCGAGGATGCTTCTCGTCCCGACGTGCTGGGTTCTGCCGGACTGGCCGGCGCACTCGACGCACCGGTCCTGACGGTCCAGCAGGCCTCGCTGAGGTCTGACATCGCGGCCGCTATCGCCGCCATGCCTGCCGGCCTCAAGGTCCACATCGTCGGTGGCACGGCCTCGGTGTCGGCTGCTACCGCAAGCCAGATCGCCGCGCTGCCCAACGTCGCGAGTGTCGACAGGGTCAGCGGTGCCGACCGCTACGCCGTTGCCGCCAATGTGGCACGCGCGATGAAGACGGCGCTGGGCTCGTCGATGCCGACGACCACGCTGATCGCCAACGGCAACCTGTCCACGGCGCAGTACGATGCCCTGACCGCCGGAGCGATCGCGGCCAAGAAGGACTTCCCCGTCCTGCTGGTCGCCGACAACTCCGTCCCGGCCGCAACGAGCCAGGTTCTCACCGAGCTCGGCCTCACCAACCGCTACATCGTTGGTGGTACGGCTTCGGTCAGCGAAGCGGTTCGCACCTC
>CAZCRB010000111.1:0-5521 GCA_964500985.1 uncultured Eubacteriales bacterium | reverse complement strand
TCCAGCGCCGATGGTACTGGGCTGTAAAGGCCTGGGAGAGTAGGACGCCGCTAAGTGCATCCGGCGGCTCTTTGCGTTGTCAAAGAGTCCGGCCGCGTCGCCCCGCACTGGGTGTCGCATGATCGGTTTCAAATGCGACTGAAGTTGTAAGGATTGTGGTACAGTACTCGCTGGTAGCTCTTCGAGGGGTCGGTCTTTCGCACCGGCCCGGTGCGGCATGTACCGACGTATCTAGGAGGAGTCAAGGTATGGAGATCAAGGAGCGCGTTCAGTCAGCTCTCGAGTTGATCCGCCCGGCCCTGCAGGCCGACGGCGGCGACGTCGAGCTCGTCGATGTCACCGATGACGGCGTGGTCAAGGTGCAGCTTGTGGGCGCCTGCCGCGGCTGCCCGATGTCTCAGCTGACGCTGGCCAACGGCGTCGAGCGTGTCCTCAAAGAGCAGGTCCCTGAGGTTCAGCGCGTGGAGCCGGTCTAGCTGTCCGGCTCGACTCGGGCTCACAACAGAGCGCATACCGGAAGCCGTCCCGTCACCGGGGCGGCTTCTTTGCGTTTGGGGAGGGCGCAAGTGCGGCGAGGTCTGGTGGCTTGCGCGCGTCGACCCCGCGCGTTCGGTTCAGCGGTGCCGCTCGGTCTAGCGTGGACCGCCGTCGGGCGCGACTTCTGAGCCGCTCGTCGTATGTGCGTTGACGCACAATATGTGGTCTCGTACGCTGTGTCAGCCGCAATATCTAGTGCCTGGACTCGCCGCGACGTGGAAGCGTGATGCGGCCTGTATCGAACGTATCGAGAGGGGACCCAATGGCCGACACCGCCGGCGCGACCGGTTACTCGCGCGCAATAGATGAGATTCTCAGCCCGAACTCGCTCAAGGTCTTGCAGAAGCGCTACCTGCTGCGCGACGAGGATGGCAATCCGCTCGAGAACCCCTCGGACATGTTCGCCCGCGTGGCCGAGAACATCGCTTCGGCCGAGCGTGCCTGGGGAGCCGACGACGCCGGCGTGGCGGAGGTCGCACGGGACTTCTACGACCTCATGACCTCGCTGGAGTTCTTGCCGAACTCGCCGACGCTCATGAACGCCGGGCGCGAGCTCCAGCAGCTCTCCGCCTGCTTCGTCCTGCCGATCGGGGACTCGATGGAGTCGATCTTCGGCGCCGTGAGGGACACCGCGATCATTCACAAGTCCGGGGGCGGGACCGGCTTCTCGTTCTCTCGTCTGCGCCCGGCAGGCGACCAGGTCCGGTCGACCCAGGGTGTCTCCTCGGGACCGGTGTCGTTTATGCGCGTGTTCAACCAGGCCACCGAGGCCGTCAAGCAGGGCGGGACGCGCCGCGGCGCCAACATGGGCGTTCTGCGCGTCGACCATCCGGACATCCTGCACTTCATCAAGTGCAAGGCTGACGGCGACTTCGCGAACTTCAACATCTCGGTCGCGCTGACCGAGAAGTTCATGGAGGCCGTGAAGGCCGGCACGAGCTACGATCTCATCAACCCGCGGGGCGGCGCTGTGGACGGCCAGCTCGACGCGCGCGAGGTCTACGATCTGATCATCGAGATGGCGTGGGCGACCGGCGACCCCGGCATCATCTTCATCGATCGCATCAACCGCGATAACCCCACCCCGCACCTTGGCGAGATCGAGTCGACCAACCCGTGCGGCGAGCAGCCGCTGCTGCCGTACGAGGCGTGCAACCTTGGGTCCGTCAACCTCTCGAAGATGGTCCGCCACACGGAGACGGGTACCGACGTCGACTGGGATCGTCTCGCTGACGTGGTACACCGTGGCGTGCGGTTCCTCGACGACGTCATCGAGGTCAATCAGTACCCGCTTCCCGAGATCGACGAGCTGGCTCGCGGCAACCGCAAGATCGGGCTCGGCGTCATGGGCTGGTCCGACATGCTGATCCGGATGGGCCTGTCGTACGACTCGGACGAGGCCGTGGCCCTGGGCGAGAAGATCATGGGCTTCATCGACGCGGAGGGGAAGTCGGCCAGCCGCAAGCTGGCGGCAGAGCGCGGCGCCTTCCCGAACTTCGCCGGCTCGATCTACGACACCCCCGAGGGCGGTCCGATCCGCAACGCGACAGTCACCACCATCGCGCCGACCGGCACGCTGTCGATCATCGCCAACTGCTCAAGCGGTGTTGAGCCGCTTTTCGCGGTCTCTTACGTGCGCACGGTGATGGACAACGACCGCCTCGTCGAGGTGAACCCGCTCTTCGAGGACGTGGCGGTCAAGCGCGGCTTCTACAGCCGCGAGCTGATGGGCCTCATCGCCGATCATGGTTCGGTCCACGGCATCGACGAGGTTCCTGCCGACGTGCAGCGCGTGTTCGTGACGGCGCACGACATCGAGCCCATCTGGCACATCCGCATGCAGGCCGCGTTCCAGAAGCACACCGACAACGCCGTTTCCAAGACGGTCAACTTCGAGAACGATGCGACCGCCGATGACGTGCGTATGGTCTACGATCTCGCGTACGAGCTGGGCGTCAAGGGTGTGACGATCTACCGGGATGGCTCGAAGGCCAATCAGGTTCTGACGACGGGAAAGACGGCCAAGTCGGAAGCGGGCGATGACGCGGGCTACACGCGTGCGGGCGAGCTCGAGCCCCGCGAGCGGCCGTCGATCACCCAGGGCCGCACCGAGAAGATCCAGACCGGCTGCGGCAACCTCTACGTCACGGTCAACTGGGACGATGAGGGCATGTGCGAGGTGTTCACCCAGATGGGCAAGTCCGGCGGCTGCGCGGCGTCGCAGTCCGAGGCGCTGTCGCGGATGATCTCGGTCTCGTTGCGCGCGGGCGTCGATCCGGAGGCCCTCGTCAAGCACCTGCGCGGCATCCGGTGCCCGAGCCCGTGTTGGGCGGAGGGTGGCAAGGTGCTCTCGTGTGCCGACGCGGTCGGCATCGTCATGGAGCACGCCGTCGAGTTCATGGCCACCGGCACGGCGGCCACCGGCGTCAGCAAGAACACCGACGCCCTCGACAACCTCTCGGGCGCCTGTCCCGAGTGTGGCGGTTCGCTCGAGCACGAGAGCGGCTGCGCGGTGTGCCGCAGCTGCGGGTACAGCAAGTGCGCGTAGGGCTGTGAGCAGGCCGAGGGGCCGACACTGACATAGAGTTCGCCGAGCGGCCCGCGCGGGAAGACCTGCGTGGGCCGCTCGCGCCGAGATGACGAGGAGTGAGCGGTGGTACTGAGCGATCACACCATCAAGCTTGAGTTGGCCAGAGGGCGCATCGTCGTGGAGCCCTGCAACCCCGACGACGTCCAGCCCTCGAGTGTCGATCTGCACCTGGGCGACGACTTCCAGGTGTTCCGGAACTCCCGGTACCCCTATATCGATCCCGGTCGGGAGCAGCCCGGGTTGACCGAGCAGGTCAGAGCATCGGTGGAGGAGCCGTTCGTGCTGCATCCGGGCGAGTTCGCGCTTGGCACCACGGTGGAACGCATCGCGCTGCCGAACGATATCGTCGGACGCCTCGAGGGCAAGAGTTCGCTCGGTCGCCTCGGGCTGCTCATCCACTCGACCGCCGGATACGTCGATCCGGGCTGGGACGGCAGGCTCACGCTTGAGCTGTCCAACGTCGCCAACCTGCCCATTCTGCTCTCGCCCGGCATGAAGATCGGGCAGATATCGTTCTCGCAGATGACCACGCAGGTCGATCGTCCCTACGGGCACCCGGAGCTCGGGAGCAAGTACCAGGGCCAGTCGGGAGCGACACCCAGCAAGATGCATCTCAATCGCCGCTAGTCGCGCGATCGCGGGCCGTCAGAGTCCCTTGGTGACCTGCGAGACGAGTGGCGTGGGGACGAAGCCGGCGAGGTACTTGCCGGCGCGGGACTCCATGAAGGGCAGCCACTTGAGCTTGCGGGCGATGTTGGTCGCGATATGGCCCGACGAAGCGGTGTAGGCGGCCAAAGCGAGCCCGGGGCCGTTGCTTGCGACGGCCTGACCGGCGAGCATGCCGGTGTTGAGCGCGTAGCTGATGCCTTCGCCGCTGGTCGGCGACATGAATCCGCCCGCCTCGCCCGCGAGCAGGACGCGCCCGTGGCCGGGCACGACGTCGCTGCGGTGACGCACCGAGAGCGCGACCCACGCCTCGCGCTTGGTCGACTCACCGAGCGGCAACGTCTGGCGCAGCAGCTCGAGCGCTTGGTCGTGCTTCTCGTGGGGCCGCTTGGTCTTGGGATAGAAGACCGAACCGACGATCGCGACGTCGCCCTTTGGCACGACGTAGGCGTAGCCGAACGAGTCGCCGATGTCTCTGAGGTAGATGCAGTCGAAGTAGGGCTCCAGGTCGCCTTCGATGCGGCAGAAGTCCTGCAGTGTCACATACGTCGCAACGCTGCCCACTCCCAAGGCGCGCCGCGTCGACGAGCGGGGACCGTCGCAGCCGATCAGGTTGGCGCAGCGCACGAGCGCGGTGCTGCCCGTGCGGTCCGTGAGCTCGACCGACACGCCGTCCTCGTCTTGCGTGAAGGTGCTCAGCGATACGGCGTCGACCACGGTGACGTTGGCGGGCAGCAGCGACATGAGCCAGTCATCGAACACGCGCCGGTCGACGTTGGCGAAGCGCAGCTCGGTGGGCTTGAGGATCCGGCGGTCCCAGTCGTGGTACCGGAAGTTGACCCAGGCGGGGTCGAGCACCATCGACTCGGGTATCTCGCCGAAGGACGCCAAGAAGCCCTGGGCGTACTCGTTGAGCATGCCGCCACAGCTCTTGTCGCGCGGGAGCTCGGACGCGTCTACGAGGAGCACCGGGCCGCGCTCGGCGGCATGGCGCGCTGCCATCACGCCTGCGGGGCCGGCTCCGACCACAAGGGTGTCGACGGACTCGGGTATCTGGGGGGTTCGGCTCATCATGGGTGCGTACAGTCTAGCGTAAGCACCGCCGCGCAGGGTGCCGGCGAAGAGAGTAGAATCCAAGACCACGACCGGCAACGTGTGAAGGAGCGAACTCGATGGCGAAGTGTTGGGAGCAGCGAGGCTGCGACGAAGAGATGCAGGCCGAATGCCCACATCCGGTCATCGGTGACCGCTGCCCGACCAAGTGTGCGTTCGCCGCGTGCGACCGACCCACCTATACGCTGACCATCGATCCGGCGCTCATCTTCAGCAACGAGGTCGACCGCGATGCCACGATCAAGGAGAACTGCCTTCACTGCGAGTTCTTCATCGTCAACGGACCGCGCAAGAAGTAGCAGCGCCCGCGCGACCCCGGCTCTTGGTTTTTGGGGAACTAAGTCCTGTGCGCTGCGCGCATCCGTTCCCTTCTCGTGCCGGGAGACCTCATGGACTACTACGAAGACGATCTGAGCGTCTACGACCTCATCCGACACCTCTTTGTCGCGGGCTGCGCCACGTGCTTCCTGCTTGCGCTGCACCGGCTTGCCCGCGGTGTCATCCTTTCGGCGCGCGTCGCGGCCTATGACGAGTTCGCCGAGGCGTACACGCCCGAGGAGCGCGAGGTGCTGATCCATCGCGCCAAGCGCGAGTCTCTCCGGTATTAGTGACGCG